>JAHQWY010000051.1 GCA_029856445.1 Promethearchaeia archaeon | reverse complement strand
GCAATTATTTTAATAAATTCTTTGTTAAAATCTTGAGTTAAAGGACATTAACTAAGAAACTATAATAGAAAAAAGTAAATTAACGTAATTTTATTTAATTTAATTTAATAATTATTTAATTAATCTATTTTCACTATTTGTTCTAAATGCTCTATAATTTTCTCTAAAACTAACTTCTTAAACTTAATCCTATTTGCATTAAAATTAAATCTGTTAGTATAAGTTTCATTTTTCGTTGAGAATCCAATATAAACTGTTCCAACAGGTTTTTCAGGGGTTCCTCCAGTTGGACCAGCAATACCACTAATCCCAATCCCTATATCAACATTTGAGAGTGCTCTTATATTATATGCTAATTGCTTTACAACATTTTCAGATACTGCTCCGTGAATTTCAAGAGATTTTGGATCTACATTCAATAAATCAATTTTTGCTTTATTGCTATAACAGACAATTCCTCTTTCAAATACTTTAGAAGCTCCAGAAATATTTGTTATCATATGTGAGATATATCCTCCGGTACATGACTCCGCGATAGCAATCTTTAATTTCCTTGTTGTATAGCTCTCAATAATTTTTCCTAGTCTTTCTAAAAAATCCATTCTTTCAGTCACCTTTGAATATCAAACTTTTTTCCACATGAATTGCAGAATTTTGCTCCTTCAATTAAGGAATTTCCACAAAAAGGACAAAAAAAGTTAGAAGATTTTTTTTGTGGAGTAATAAGTTTATAAACTTCAGGCACTTTGTCTCCAAATGGCGGATAATGCAAGTTTTTTTCTGTAACTTTTTGGTAACAGCGGGGACAATATTGCTTTCTTTGTGCAATATAATATAAAAGATATGGGTTTAATAACATAAATCCCCACATTAGGAATAGAAATATAAAAAGACCCGATAAATAAGGAATAAATATAATTGTAATGGGGACAGCTATTGCTAAAATAATAACAATAAATATTCCAAATATTTTGACATTGAAGTTAGGACGAACAGGGAAACAATTCATTTTACAATTTTCACAGAATTGCATATCAGCTATTTCTTGTCTCAATGTAAACATTTAATACGAGTTATTATTATTAATATAAATTAATAATAAATAAAAATAAACAAAAAAATAATATCTAATAATTTTGAAATTATTGCAAAAATAACGGAAAAATCTTAATAATATTTTACGGAGTGAATTTAATGGGTAAGAATGATGATACTGCAAAAGGGTTCGTTTTTAAGATTACTGTCTTCGATGATTAATCGTTGACGATCATTGTCATCGGCGATGGAGCCGTTGGAAAAACGAGCCTAATTAAAAAGTATACTCAGGGAAGTTTTCAAAAGGATTATATTAAAACTTTAGGGGCGCAATTCTCTAAATATGATGAAGAAATTGAAGGAAACAATTGTAAATTATTTTTTTGGGATATAGCAGGGCAAAGAGAATTTGATTTCATGCGTCCGACATTTTACAAAGGATCTAAAGCAGCTATAATAGTATTCAGTCATACGGATGCTGATAGTTTTGATCATATCCCTGATTGGCATGAGGATATTAAAAGTTATACAGGAGAACTCCCTATTGTCTTATTCGGAAATAAAACTGATTTGGTTGGAGAAGGTGAATTAGATAATGATAAGGCAGAGAAAATGGTGAAAGATAGGGGCTTTCTAGGGTATTATACTACATCTGCTAAAACTGGACAGGGTGTTTTTCAAGCCTTTCAAGCAATAATTAAAAATTTATATCATAAATACAAAGACGCTTAGAAAATGTACGATGATCTTGATCAAGGTTATCCAAAGATTTTGTTCTTTTCATCAAGTCATTGCGCCCCATGTCTACCCGTGGAGCATATGTTAAAGAGAATAAACTTATCGATGTTTGGTAAAAAATTAAGAATAGACAAAATTTCCATTGATCTTGAAGAAAATCGGCACCTTACTCAAGAATATCGGATCAGCTCAGTTCCAACATTAATAATAGCAGATAAGCGATTATCAGTAAATATTGCAGAAGAGGAAATTATCGATGCGATTTTATACGCATTTATATCATCAGTAAAGATATAGGTAATATATTTGATTTGAAAAAAACTAAAATAATTAGAAAAAAGAATATCAAGAAAAAAGTTAAGTGATAAATTTATGGATAGGCAATTACTCTCAAAAATTTTAGTCCAAATGAGAAAGAATTTGAAGGAGGGAAAAGCCATTGGTGATATGAAGGTTGGTGCTCTTCTAGCTTTAGGTCATCAACTAGAAGCAATTTTTTATTACCTCGGTCATGAATTAGGTACTACACTAAAGGTTAAACAAGTAAAAGAGATAAACCAAATTCCTAATGAGTTAAAAGATTTAATATCTCAATTTAATCTGGGCGAAATTGAAATCACTGAAGCAACAGATGAGATAATTGAATTGAAAATGAAAGATCATTCATCTATTAAAGATTTAATAAAAAAGGGAATAAAGGCATCAGGAAGCTTTTGTTCGTTTGAAGCTGGATTACTTGCAGGAATTGTCGAAAAATTAAGTGACCGTCATTGCTTTGCTCAAGAAGTTGGATGTAGTTTACAAACTGGTGAAAACTATTGTACTTTTATGGTTGTTTTTCAAAGAGATTGAAGCCAAATAAGGACTTATTAATGAATTATTAATGTATTAGTGGCTGTATAGAAAACATAATTGATGCAAATTTTCCTCTTTTTTAGGAAATAATTTAATCTTGGAATTGAATAAGAAAATTATTAATAATTATAAACTATATTTTGAATATAATATAAAATATTAAGTTTCGAAACCATGTGATTAACAATGGTTGAGCCAAAATATGTGATAAAAATCTGTTTACTTGGTGAGGCGGGTGTAGGTAAAACTTCACTCGTTTACAGATTTATTGAAAATAAGTTCAGAGAAAATTATAAGCAGACGTTAGGTGTAAATCTCCTCAAAAAAGATGTAGATGTAGATGAATATGGTGGCGTTTCTGCTCAAATTTGGGATCTTGGCGGTCAAGAATCTTTCAAATCTCTGAGAAAACTGTATTTAGAGGGTGCTAATGGAGGATTAGTAATTTTTGATTTAACTGATAAAAAATCTTTTGATAAACTAAGTGAATGGATTGAAAGTTTTAAAAATGCGAGAGGAGAACAACCATTATTATTGATAGGTAATAAATCTGATCTAAAAAATCAAATAAAGATAAAAGATGATGAAGCAGAACAGTTTGCTAATAATAATAATATGGAATTAACTATAACTTCTGCTAAAACGGGTCAGAATGTTGAAACAGCTTTTATTAAATTAACAAAACGAATTTTAGATAAAATCACTAATAACTAGCTATTTGATAATTTTTCTTTTATTCATTTATTTTTCTTACAATAATTTAGAAATTATATACAAACTATCAAAATTTAGTGATTTAAGCTTATATCTTTTATAAATCTACCACCTTTATAAAGGAAGATTTATTTAAATACAAATAACAAAAGAACCATGTAAAATGGAATATTTTTTTTGTATCTCAATTTTTATTTCCCAATTATCACATTAAGATTATTATGTCGAATAAAGAAAACCAATTTGAAGAGGATTTCGAGGAAGAGGATTTCGAGGATGAGGAATTTGAGGATGAAGAATTCGAAGAAGGGGAAGAAGGCGAATACGATTATGAGACTGATTTAGATTACAAGATAGAAAATGTTGTGGCTACCGTAACAGTAGAAATAACAGAAAAAATAGATCTTAATCAAATAGCTAGACGTCACGCGGATGTTGAATATAATCCAGAACGTTTTCCTGGTCTAGTGATGCGAATTGAAAAACCTCGAGCAACAATTTTAATCTTTTCAACCGGAAAAATGGTTGTTACAGGATTGAGACAAGCAGCGGAAGCAGAAAGAGTCGTCGATAAGGTTGTTAAGAATATTAGAAAAGCAGGAATAAAATTATCTAATCCAGAAATAACCATTCAAAATATTGTAGCATCTGGAGACCTTCATACTAATATTGATTTAAACATGGCAGCTATCGTTATGGAATATGCAATGTATGAACCAGAAGTATTTCCAGGCCTTATATACCGAATGCAGGATCCTAAGACAGTTTTTTTGATCTTCAGCACGGGGAGAATAGTATGTACGGGTGCAAAACGAAAAGAAATCGTTAGAGATGCTGTTATGAAGTTAAATCAGCAAGTCCGAGACCTTGGAGTCGCAAAAAAAGATATAGGAGACTCTGAGTATCAAGATATTACTTTTATTTAATTTTTATATATTTTTATTATTTTTAGTTTTTGTAAAAGTAATAATATTAACTTGAATCCAATCAATTGTTAATTAAGAAAATTGTAATAGATCAAATGTTTTTTTTATTGTTAATAGCATTGATCGAGTTTATGTATTCGTCATAAAGTGCACTCATCAAATTGAATTCCTTGGCTTTGACAAGAGCGAAAAGCAATAATTGATTTAAACTTATTTTGTTGTTAGAATCATAAATATCTTCAATTTTTATAATATCACTATGTTGATCAAGAAAATTACATAAAATGTATCTATTTTCTTTTCTCATATTCACTTTATTTAATGCACCGTACATCCTTAAAATCAAGGGTGCTTGAAATTTGACATTATTATCACGCAAAGATTGGAATTCTCTTAGATATCTAGTTCTATTTAAATAAGCCGACATAAATAATAAATTAAAAATCTAATTATTGAAAAGAAGTAATATTTACGTAATATCTAGAAAATATTTAGAGGGAAAAATTGAAAGGAAAATGAGATTTGTTAAAATGCATAATTAAAATCCTTAAACTGATTAAGTGGGGCGGAAAATTCATGTTCTACTCGATCAATTCTGGCACTTTTCGGACCAACTTTTGAAAATTTTAAGAGTTCTTTTAATTTATCCTCTGGACCTTCTGCTTCAATAAGTACACTACCATCTGGCATATTTTTAACATATCCGGACAAATTCAATTTCTGAGCAAATTTACGAGTGGTATAGCGAAAGAATACACCTTGAACAAGACCATACACTTTAATGATAATTCTCGATTCTTTCATATTCTTATATAATATATATCACGATTAGAGTTATATCCAACAACTTCATTTTTTACTAAAGTTTCAAGCACAGTTTCTAACCATTTTTTGCTGGTTTTAACGGAGTTTTTAATTTCCTCAAGACTAAGCCCGTCGTTTACGGCTAGTAGAAATAAAATTTTACTTTTAACGGGTAAATGATCCGAGTTTTTTACTTTCTTAAATCGTTCCTCAATATCATACTCTTTAGTTCTCAGGAAAGCTACTTCTTTGCTTAGTTTGGAAATTACTTCATCTGTAGTTCGAAAAGCTTCTAAACTAGATCTAAACATTGTTTCTAAACGGGCTTTTAGCATATCTTCTTTAATATCATCATCTAATTCTTTATTAAAATCCTCAAGTAGCTCTAGATAATCTTTTCCATCATCATATATTCCTAAAATTAGTACAATTATCATCTCTTTGTTTTCATTGTAGTAAGAAACTGAGTTCCATTGTTTTTCTTTAGTAATTATATATGATTCTGTAAAATTATGTGATATAGTTATTTGTTGTACCATAGGATCTGGAATTTCTAAGGATTCAGGGTATTTCATGTATACAACTCCCCCTATTACCTCATCCCAATTTATTAAAAAGATACCCGTTGGCATTGTAAAGTGCTTTATTTTTTTTATATAATTCTGGGGTAGAATCTGAAAAAATAACCTTATTAATAAAATAATAAAATTTATTAATAAAAATTTAGTTGTTAATAGTTTCATCCTTTACTCAAATTAAACTAATTACGAGGTGAATAACTAAAAAAATAAATAAAACCATAGTAATTTGTCACTTAGTGAGTTCATTTGAGTGTTTATTATGTTTACATCTTAGAAACTGTGGCAGTAAACGGGAAAAAAAGATATTATACAGGATACACGAATAACTTATATAGAAGATGGAACGAACATAGAAATGGGCAGGGTGCAAAATTTTGTCGAGGCAAAAAATCAATTGAATTAAAATATTTTGAAACATTTACCACCAGAAAAGAAGCAATGAGAAGAGAATTTGAGATAAAAACATTCTCAAGAAAACAAAAGCGAGAGTTAATAAATAGTACATATACTTAAGAATTAATTGAGATGAATGGTGGTAAACAAAAACTTCTTAGTCTGTTTAACAGGATTACCCGCATCTGGTAAAACTACCTTTGCCATTATTTTAAAACAGAAGATTGAAGAGGCATTTGATACTTATGCAGTTAAAATTATTGATCCCGATATAATACGGCAATCAATAACTCCAGATAAATTTGAATACAAATTTGAACCAGAAGTAAGGAAAAAAAATTTAATGGAAATTGAAAAGGAGTTGTATAATGGCAGTATTGTGATTAGTGATGATTTAAATTATTATACTAGTATGAGACATGACTTAAAGAAACTTGCTGATAATTTTAAGATTTACTTCTTCATAATAAAGATCTCTACTCCTGTTAAAATTTGTTTAAAATGGAATAAGTTGAGAGGGAAACCAATCCCAAATAAAATTATTAAAGATATAAATAAGAAATTTGATGATTTCGGTAAATATAACTGGGATAATCCAGAAGAGATTTATGATCTCTCTCAAATTTATGATTTAAATAAAGAAATTGAAGATCTTGTGGAAAGAATAAAAAATAAAATAGAATTTTTAAAAGACCCCTTAGATAAAAAACAAAATTTGAAAGAATTCTCTAATTTGGACAACCAAAATTTAGATAAAATAACTAGAGTGTATGTAGGAAAACTTTTACAACATTCTGAGTTCTCATCTATGAAAAAAAGTATTATTAAAACCAGGAAATTATATATAAAGCTTTATAAAAATAAATTATTAAAAGAGCCAGATATTACCAAATCTTTCAAAGAATACTTAGAAAAAAGACTGAATATTCTGATTTCTGATGAGATCTTGTAACCTAATATTATAAAAATTAAAGAAAAAGAAAATAAAGCATAAATACTTTAATTATTTGTGTTTTGATAGTTTAATTGAATAATTTATTATTAAAAATTTTAAAAATGACTCAAGAAAGAAAGACTAAAGAAACAACCAAATTACGAATTGAAAGGTTAGAAAAAAGTCGAAGTGGTCGTTCTTTATGTTATATTGATCAAGATATAATGTTTAAATTAGGACTCAATACAGGTGATATTATTGAAATTAGGGGAAAGAAAAAAACTACGGGGATTGCTGTTTCGAGCGCTAATGATAGAGGAAAAGGAATTATAAGATTAGATGGTCTTCAAAGACTCAATGCAGGAGCAACTATTGGTGAGTTTGTTTCATTGCGGATAGCAGAAGTATATCCAGCAATTGAAATTGAATTAACTCCTACAAGACCAGATATAGATTTAAAAAGACAAGCAGATGCAATTAAGAGTAAATTAATTGATAAACCAGTTGTAATTGGTGATATAGTAGATGTTTTAGGAACGTTTGTTCAAAGAGAAGATCGCGATAATCCTATGTCTGATATAATGAAAATGTTTCAAATAGGAGGTAAAAAAAGGGCAACTTTAGGAACCTTAAGATTAATTGTTGAAAATTTGAAACCTGCAGATAAAGTCGTAAAAATTACTCGAGATACAATAATAAAAGTAAATAAAAGAGTTGCCGTGTTAAATGTTTCAGGTGGGGTTGTAACTTATGATGATGTTGGGGGATTAACTGATGAAATTCAGAGAATACGAGAAATGGTTGAATTACCTCTAAAGCATCCCGAACTATTCCATCGTTTAAATATTGACCCACCAAAAGGAGTTCTATTCCATGGGCCTTCGGGAACAGGAAAAACGTTAATGGCTAAAGCTGTATCTCAAGAATCAAACGCAAATTTTATTACCATTAATGGTCCTGAAATTATGAGTAAATTTTATGGAGCAAGTGAGGGAAGACTTCGTGAAATATTTAGGGAGGCTGAGGAAAACGCCCCATCAATAATATTTATTGATGAAATTGATTCGATTGCTCCAAAGCGAATGGATACTTCAGGTGAGGTTGAAAGACGAGTAGTATCTCAATTATTATCATTAATGGATGGTTTACGAGGGAGAGGAGAAATAATATGTATAGGTGCCACAAATAGAATTAATTCTTTAGATGAAGCTTTACGAAGACCAGGAAGATTTGATAGAGAGATCGAATTTGGTGTTCCTAATGTTAAAGGTAGAAAAGAGATTTTCCAAATCCATACACGAGGGATGCCTCTTGAAGAAGACGTTGATCTAGATAACTATTCTGAGATAACTCATGGATTTGTTGGTGCTGATATTATGGCAGTTTGTAGAGAAGCAGCAATGTTCTCACTAAGAAGAATATTACCCAAAATAAATCTAGATGAGCCTATTCCTAGTGAAATTATTCAAGAATTAAAGATCCAAGACGATGATTTCGTCAAAGCAATTAATATGATCGAACCATCTGCTATGAGAGAGGTTATGGTTGAGATTCCTAATGTTACTTGGGAAGATATAGGAGGATTAGAAGATATTAAACAGGAATTAAGAGAGGCTGTTGAATGGCCTTTAAAACATCCTAAACTATTTGAAAAGGCAGGGATACGTCCTTTAAATGGTATCCTTCTATTTGGACCACCAGGCTGTGGAAAAACTCTTCTAGCAAAAGCGATTGCTACTGAAAGTAAATCAAACTTTATTGCGATTAAAGGTCCTGAAATTTTTTCCAAATGGGTTGGAGAAAGTGAAAGAGCTGTTCGAGAAATATTCCGAAAAGCACGACAAGCTGCTCCCTCAATATTATATTTTGATGAAATTGATGCAATTTCAGCGGGAAGAGGATCTTATGAAAGTACTCATACATTTGCATCAATAGTTAATCAAATTTTAGTAGAAATGGATGGAATCGAAAATAGAAAGGGAATTGTGACTATAGCGAGTACTAATCGTCCTGATATTGTTGATCCCGCTTTTTTAAGACCTGGTAGATTTGATCGCTTAATTTATGTAAAGGAACCAGACTTTGAAGCAAGATTAAAAATCTTAGAGGTTCATTCAAAAAATATGCCTTTAGCTGAGGACGTTTCATTAAAGGAAATCGCACAAAATACTGTAGGGTATAGTGGAGCGGATCTAGAAAATGTTTGTAGGGAAGCAGGTATGCAAGCTATTAGAGAAAAAATGACTACTCTTGAAAAAATTGAAAATAAGCATTTTGAATTTGCTTTGTCGAAAATAAAGTCAACATTACCAAAAGAAATTACAGAAAGGTATGAAAGTATAGCTAAACAAATAACAGAATCAAGAAATATAGCTGAAACTAAAGCTGATTTTTACAAATAGACAAGTATCTTACTATCTTGCTTCTTTTTTTCATCACTTTAATTAATATTTTGAATTGAGATCCGATTGTTTAATTTTAGATAAGACTTTATCTAAATTAAGATTAAGTTAACGAATAGGAAAATATATCATGAGCGAAATTAAAATTGATTGGGATGGACATATCAAAAAATATCAAGCAGCTATGGAAGATCTAAATCTAGATTTTTGCGTGCTTACTCGTGTAAAATCTATAACTTACCTAACAGGATGCTTTGTTCCATGGAAAAGTTATTTTTTTCTTCCTAAAGAAGGAATGGGAGAACCAGAATTATTTACGGTTCTTTTAGATGTAGAAAGAATAAGAGCTGAGGGGAATTTGAAAAATATAAGCGGATGGGGTCCACTTAAAGGATTCTACATAGAGAAGAAGTTATTAAAAACGGCACGAAAAGCTGGAGTTTATAATGCTAAAGGAACTCCACCACGGATTGGGGTTGAATTAGGTTTGGATATTTGTGTTACAGGTCAAATGCTGTCCTATACTGAAGCAGAATTACTCAAACAGGTGTTTCCGCGATGTGAACTTGTTGATTTCAATGACAAGTCAGAAAGGATCCAATTGATTAAAGAACCAGAGGAGATTACTATGTTGCGAAAAGCTAGTGAAATTACGGATATTGGACAAGAAGCAGTTAAAAAGGAGTTACGCGAACGTCCTGAGGGAAAGGTTTTTACCGAAAATGAAATAGCGGGGATTGGAACTCTGGCAATGAGAAAGGCAGGAAGTAATTATGAATGGACTTTTACAGGAAGCCAAGAGATAGGTTCTGGTCATCGAGCAAGCTGGACATTTAATGGATGCACACCAGCTACGAATAAAGAAGTAAAAGAGGGAGAGTCTTTGTTGGTTGACTTGCATAGTGAATATGGGTGTTATTTAGGTGATCTAAGCCATAATTATATACTAGGATCATGTCCCCCTGAGCTAAAGAAATTTAATGAAGTTTATGAACAGTTATGTTATACTCTCATTGACAATATGTATCCTGGTAACAGCTTTGATAATTGTTATCAGGAAGTTCAAAAAGTGGCTGAAAAAGAAGGTTATGCTAATGATCTTTTTTTCGGTTTAGGTCACGGAATTGGTATTATCGGTAATGAATCCTCGCCCGTTGTAGTTCCAGGAAAGGATTGGGGTTCAAATGTATTTGAAGAAAATATGGTTGAAATTGCTGCGGTTGTATTTAATCGCCCTGGATTGGGAGGTTTGAGGTTGGAATCGCCAACCCTCATAACCAGTAAAGGAGCAGAAGTTCTTCCGAAGACCCCCTTTGAAGTGGATTATGTATAAAATAAACTTATCCTTGTTTTTTTAATTATGTCAATTTCGAATTCTTTAAAAAATAAATTAAAGAATATTTTAATCCAATTGGTTCAATTACCTTCTGAAAATCCCCCAGGAAAAACTGAATCAATTGTAAATTATCTAACATCTAAGGTATTTAACGAAAAGGAAGGATTTCAAAATGAAGTTATTACCAATGTGAAAAATGATGTAAAACTCCATAATATCATAACTCGATTAGGTACTGGAAAAAATAAAATCGTACTTTCAGGTCATCTTGATGTAGTTCCTGTAGGTAATGTAGTCAATTGGAAATATCCTCCTTTTTCAGCAAAATTGATTAAAGATAGAATACATGGTCGTGGTTCTGCTGACATGAAAGGAGGATTAACTTCATTAATAGGGGTATTAAAAACGCTTAGTAAGAATAAAACTTTTTTAGAAGAGAATGAATTAATTTTTCTAGGAACTGCTGATGAAGAAGCTGGGATGTCAGGTTCTCAAACACTTGAAAAAAGGGGAATTATGAATAATGTTAATCTCTTAATTATTGCTGAACCTACTAATTTAAATATAGGAATTGCCGAAAAAGGCTTGTTGTGGGCCACTTTAAAAATAATTGGGAAGTCTGCCCATGGATCCACACCAGAAGAGGGAATAAATGCTATAGAAGCTGCTCTCAATATCCTCCCTCAACTTCATAAATGTTTAGATAACAAAAAAAATCAAATTTTAGGATATTCAACCCTAAATGTTGGAAAAATTCAAGGGGGTACAAAAATTAACATAGTACCTGATTATGTAGAATTAGAAGTTGACTTCAGATTAATTCCAGAACAAAGTCATTCCTCAGTGATTAATAAATTGAAAGAGATTAATCCAGAGCCCTGTGAGGTTGATGTTAAAATAACAAACAATCTTCCAGCATTAAAAACTGATCCTAATCACCCATTTATCAAGAACTTACAAAAAATTAGTCAATCAGAAATAATTGGGTTACCATATGCTACAGATGCTGCTAAGCTTGTAACTCCAACAAATCCTATACCATTTGTGATCTATGGACCAGGAAATCCAAATGATGTTCATAAACTAAATGAATCAATCTCTATAGAACAAGTTTACAGAGTAACGGATTGTTTAAATGAAGCACTACTGAAAACTTACCTAAAATAAGAATGGTGTTCTTATTCTGGCAGGAGAAATTCTGATAAATTTTTCCCTATCAAATTTCTTCCTTTTTCGCTTGTAACCGAAGCAGCAATCTCAAACCTATATCCCTCGATAGCTTCAGCATACATAGTTAAGCGTCTAACGAAATAATCTATTGCTTTTTCAAAATGTTCTTCTTTTGCTTCAAATATGCCTGAACCCTTTAAACCACTTTTAGTTGCCCATGTTTCCCACGGTATCGCTGGTTTTATTACAGGAGGAAATGGAAACACTTTTTCAACTTCAAGAAATTTTTTCCCTACAGCATCACTTTTTTCGACAGGATACCAAACATTGATTAAAATTCTTATCATAGTTTATATTTTCTTTTTATTTTATAATTGAAAAATAGAAAATGTGGAACTATATAAACTTTATTTAGAGCCTATTTGTTCGTAAATTTATCCCAATCCCACTTTTTTTCTGCTAAATCTAAGATTTTATCGGGCACTATTTCAAAATCCCTGTATCCTTCTTCATACGCCAATTTATATAAGAATCTTAAAAACATTCCTGCCACGTCTTTACCAGTATTTATATTTTGGAGAAATAATCTTGCAAGAGGACCTCCTTCTTTTAAAAATCCACTTTCAATATATGCACTATTTAATTTTTCTATGCAGTAATGGATGGTCCTTATATCTACTTCCCAATGGTCTCTTTTCCATTCCAAAATCGCATATTGAGCTCCTATTGTGCCATTTAAAGGGCAACCAATAGAACCTGGGTTTAATGCGAGACACCCGTTAATTTTTTGATTCCATGGAACATGATTATGCCCCAAAATAAGAACCGATTGTTCTATTGTTTTTGTATATGAATCAACTAATTCATTATATTTATCAATTATTAAAATTCCAGAATTATCAGTAGGAAGCATTGGTAAGTATATGCTGTGAACCATAAAAATATCATCAGTTCCATGTAAAGAAATTTTTCTTTGCTTCGGAAGAGAAAGAATAAAATTTAACCAACGTTGATTAAGATGTTTATAGATTCAATAAGTGGGAGCGAACTGTTTGCTTGTATACCATTGAGAATCCGATGGATTTGAATATATTCTAACTATATAATCATCAGAATTCCCGCGAATCATACACGCATTAAGATCATGTAATTTCCTTATTACTTTAACAGGATCTGGCGCACCTAAAATATCACCCGCAACTAGTATTTGATTAATGTTATCCTCCTCAATTTCTGCCAAAACTGCATTAAGTGCGGGGAGATTACCATGAATATCTGCAAGAACTGCCATTTTCATTTTTATCAATGGGATCTTATAAATAAATGATTATTTAAGCTAATATATTCTATGTCTTTTTAATGAATTTTTCAATTCTATCCATGGCTTCTTTAAGCTTCTTCATTTCAGTAGCATATGAAATTCTAATCCTATCATTTGAAAAAGACCCAAAAATTGAGCCAGGTACTACTGCTACAGCTTGTTGTTTCATAACTGCTCTTGAAAATTCATCTCCATTCATGTTGAAATTCTTAGTGGAAGGCATAATATAAAAAGCTCCAAGAGGTTTAACTGTTTCAAAACCCATTTGCTGCAATCTATTATAGACAAACAATCTTCTTTCATCAAAACTTTTCCAAATCTTATCAAAAAATTTCGTATCCATCTTCAAAGCTTCTATAAAACCGTATTGAGCAGCATGATTGGTTCCTGCAACAGTATACTGGTGATATTTCTCCATTAAATCAATTATTTCTTTGGATGCGACAACATAACCCAACCTAAATCCAGTTGCAGAAAATAATTTTGACATAGCATTTACAGTTATAGTACGTTCAAACATACCATTTAAAGAGGCTGGACTCGTATGTTCCAAGTTATCATAAATATAATTTTCATATACCTCATCTGTAATTAAATATAGATCATTTTCTATTACAACATCAACTAATTCTCGGAGTTCTTTTAATTTTAAGGCATGACCAGTAGGATTATTAGGAGAATTTATAAGAATTGCTTTTGTTTTGTCAGTTATAGAATTTTTTATCCTTTCTATATTCGGGCTAAAATCTTTATTTCTTTCTGCCTCTACTACTTTTATTCCAAAGAAAAGTCCACAATATAGATAAGACACGAAATTAGGTGAACTAATGACCAATTCATCACCAGGATTAAAAATGGAGGCATACGCTAATGTAATCGCTTGACTTGCACCATTCGTAACCATTATGTTTTCCTTCCAATCAGTCTGAATATTATTTACCTTGCTGAGTTTGTTTTCAATTAATTCTAATAATTCAGGTATTCCTCTTGTAGGTGCATACATCGTAATATTGTTTTTTAAAGCATTAATATTACCTTGTATGGCAGGGTCAGGTGTTTGAAAATCTGGTTGACCAATTCCTAAGCTTATCACATCAGTACGTCCTAAAGCAAGATCAAATAATTCTCTAATAGCGGATTTAGGAGCTTGAGATATTTTATGAGAGAGTTCTTTCATAACTAATCGTCTTTATAATGATATCTGAAAAAATTTGGGTCTAAAATATAATGATACAAAAAGAAGTCTTTATAAATTATTAAAATTTGTTAAACTATTACCCCATGATTACTTAAAATCTGCTTTACTAAAAGTAAAAAAGCATCCTCTATATTTTCTCCCAATTTAGCGCTTGTTTCGATGAAATGACTGGCATTTATTTTTTCTGCTAAATCCTTCCCTTTTTCTGTAGGCACTACTCTCTCATCTGCTAAATCAGTTTTATTCCCTATTAACACATATACTCCTTCTTTTCGAATATACTTTTTAAAATCTCGCAACCATCTGGTTTTTACACTATCAAATGTATTATATCGAGTAACGTCATAGACAAATAAAGCGCCTTCACATCCTTGAAAATACATCGATCGAATTACGTTATATTTCTCTTGTCCTGCTAAATCCCACATGATTAATCTGATTTTCGTATTTGATTCCTCTAAATTTACGTCTTTTCTTATAATGTTTGCGCCTAACGTTGGTTTATAATCCTCATTGAAGATTCCTTCGCAAAATCTATTTAAGAGGCTAGTTTTACCTACTGCGCTTTCTCCCAATATAACTATCTTATACACAAATTCACGGAATTCTTCTAATTCTTTGGCTTCTTCAGTTGACATACTGAGATTTCTATTATAGACTTATAGTAATTCATATATTGTCTTATGTCTATTTAATACTTTTTTCCATCTATTATAAATTTCTATCTTAAAATTTTATTTCAATTGGTATTTAGACTTTTGATTATTTAAAATTTAAGTTCTTTGAGGGTAAAGGAATGGGACTAAAAAAATGAGAGTAAAAAACCTTTTTTTTTTGATTAATGTTAGTGTTTTTAAAATATTGAATAGATTAAAGTTTTTTATCTAGATTTTTTTCCATATATTTCCAATAAGGACGAAGCGGGGGAGGGGTTTCAATTTCGGGATATTCATCTATCTCTCGGAATCCTGCCTTTCGATAAATATGCTGAGCTACTATCATGAACTTCCCAGTTTCAAGGCGGATTGTTGAAAAGTGGAAC
>JAHQWY010000344.1 GCA_029856445.1 Promethearchaeia archaeon | reverse complement strand
TTCGAGCTTCTCCTAAAAATTTCTCAGCAAGGAATAATCTTTCTTTAGCACCTAAATTTCCATATCCCTCGAGTTCCAACATTCTTCTTATAAATTCCAATCTACTCTTCCCTGAGAATATTGGTGAATCAATTTCTTGTCCCTTAAGTCTATTTTCAATGGCAAAAATACACTCATTAATATCTTTCCCTAATTCTTCATCGTTATCAATGAGAAGATTTTCTAATGCCCCTTTAAAAATGAGTAAATTTGGGAAATATCTTCTCATATACGGTATCCTAGATATTTCCGAACCTCTCAGGCTCAATAGGATGATCTTCTTTCCTTCAGGAAGCTTAAGGACTTGTAATAGAATATCCTTAACTAAAGTAGGGAATTTATTACTGCTGTATATTAAAAATCGAGATAATGTCCCCGGATTAGATGAAAGGCCCTTGATAAGCTCAGTTGATTCTAATATTGTTTTTAATTCGGAAGGAGTAAAATACCCTAAATATCTTTGATTTAGGAGATACTGGACAACAGAAGGAAATCCACTCTCGAGTCTAAGAGCAATTTCTTCTTTAAATATTTTATTTGCTTTAGGATCACCGGCATCTACCAACTCTCTTAACAATGGAAATGAAATATTACTCATGAGAATTCTCGTGTCATAGTCATGTTCCACCCACGCTTGAATATTTGAACAGTGTCCCCAGAATTCTTGTTCAGGAGTAATATCATGAGTAAACCGTGAGCCTCTAATGAGTATACCTTGGTGTATATGGGTGCTATACAATTTAGCTGCTTCATCAATAGATTCAATCTCATCATATAGGTGTACATCAGGTTTTGGTATGTTTAGGATTAATCGAATGCACTGAATAAACCTTTGGCCATTTACATAGATATAAGTCCTTCCATTCTCCAACTTAAGCGTGATATATTGATTGATTTTTTTCTCAAGGGTTCGTGATCTTTGATAAATATTAGATTTCAATCATTTCGCACCGAAATTATTCCCTTCTTTTTTGATGAATTTCATAACTTTTTGAATTTTTCCAATCCCATATGTCAATAACAAAACTAATTATATATTTCTATTTGTTCAATATTTTTGATATTTGAACTGAAGCACGTTCGCATTCAAGAAAGATAAGACCCAATTTCACATTATCAGTAGTGGATACTGCTAGTACAGCCGACTCAGCTTCAAAAACTAATAAATAACCATCAATTCCCTTGATATACAACTGTTTAAATTCACCTATATTCATTTCCATGACTGCTTTTTCGGATAGGGAAAGCAAAGTCGCTACCATGGCAGAAATTATTGTTTCATTATGTTTATCAGAAATTAATGAGAGGATGGGGAGGCCTTCAACTGAAGAAATTGTTGCAATTCTAATACTGGGATTATTTGCTATTAGTTTTTTTAAAACTATTTCTAATTCTATTAGATAATTATTTTCTTCAGACAAATTCATACCTCCTTATTGTCTTTATTTTTATAGGTTTGATTTAAAAGCGTTCTAATTTACAGGATGTACATTACGGACGAACTCTCTTTGCAATACTATTTAATTTCGCTAATTGATCATGATCTATAGGTATATCCTCATTAGGACTACATTTTTTAAGTAGTGTTATTAAATCTCGACACAGATCTAAGAGGAAATCTATATCGTCTGGTATTTGGATATAATTATTTTTAAAATTGCTCATTTTAATTTCATTGGATTGGGATTCTGTATATTAAAGTATACTCAATAGTATATCAAATGTATACTCATTTAAAGATTAATTGTCTACATACCTATATAAATCTTTGCATCACCGTTTTATTTATATACATATCCCCCCATATTTATATATGAGAATATACAATTAATATACAGATACATATAAAATTATATTAAAAATTTATTTGTAATATCTACTAGAAATTGTATGAAATGAGTCCGTAAAGTAATCTACACATAAGGGTGAGAAGTAATCATTTTTAACTTTGAAATGGGGCTGAGCAATAAGGATCGTATATTAAATCTTCTCAAAACTCTTCCATTAACGAGCGATGAAATCGCAGAAAAACTCTTATTAAGTAAACAAGATGCACGTACTTATCTTCTACGCCTAAAAAAAGAAGGAAAAATTAAAACTCTTGGAAAAAGAGGAAGGAATTATATCTACACCTTTAATACACCAATTGATGCACAAAAAGCTCAAATTGATACAAATTTGCTAATTGGGATTTTAAAAGACTATCTTGAGTCTGCTCCTAGCTTTAAAACTGAAATTAACAAGAAGATTTCTGGACTTGAAGCGAAACTTAACGCTATAGCATCTAAAACCAGCGAAAATTATCACGAATTAGAAGCAGAAATTGAAAATCTGCATTACGTCAAAACCCTAGATGAAGAAACAGCAAGATCCCAAGAATTTTTAATCAGACAAGCGTTTGAATCCCCTGTTTTAGAAAATATTGATAATCTCTTATTTAATTTAATAGATACTGTTCCAGAAATAAAAGCTGCAATTCTTGTTTCGGTTGAGGGGGAAGTATTATCTTCAGCACTTCCTCAGGATGTGGATGAAATGACACTTGCCGTAATGACTGCTGCACTTCTTTCCTTGGCTGAAAGTGCAATAACAATGATAAAGAGCGGTGAATTTGAGCAACTCTTTATTCGAGGAAGAGATGGTACCCTTCTTGTTCTACCAACTGGTCCTAATGGAGTATTATCTATCTCTACAATAAAAGATATAAAACTTGAATTAATTTATCCCGATTGTTACCAAGTTTCTGAGCAAATCGCTAAACTGATTTGATTTTTTTGTCCAGCTTAGATCTTTTTCTAAAGGGATGATTTATAATAATCTCCTGTTATGTTATTATTAAATTAATTTATAATTTTAAGAAGTGAAATTATGGGAAAAAATACAGGTGCGATGTTAGGTATTATCGCATTAATTATTGGAGCGGCTGGAGCGGGAATGGGTGTATTCTTATATTTGAATCCTCAAGTAGAAGAGGTAGTAGTAGAAGAGGAACTAAATGGAATGGAATATCCAGTTTCCTCAGAATCAGAGATTAATAATGCGTTAGATGCGATTGGTACAGGATATGGAATAATTACAATAACGAATAACATAACTTTAAATGGTACAATTGATATTAATGGTGGAGGGAATTATATCATTCAAGGAGTTGGAGCAGTTATAAAATGTGCAAGCAGTCAAGGAGCTTTTAACATTACTGATGCTGGATCATTGACTATTCAAAATATAAAAATTGATACAACTGAAGTTGTTACTGCAAATCTTAACATAATCCAGATAAATGAAATAACTGATAATCCTATTTATATTAGAAACGTGTATATTGAAGGTGACTCAAATACAATCGGGCGGGGAATATATATAAATTCCGATAATGTGTGGGTAAGCGAATGCAACTTTGATTCACTTGCTTATGCTATCTGGCAAGATGGTGGAAAAAAAGCACATATCGATGACAATGTTATTAATTATGTGGGTACCGGAGGAATTAGGCTAACGGGAATAAGCAATTTCGTAGAGGGTAACCTAGTAACTAACACTGGATTGTATGGAATTTGGACAGAGTCCACTAGCTCTTATAGCACTATTAGTAATAATATAATTTACTTTTTTGACCAATGGGGAATTAGGATTAGTGCAGACAAGAATATAATTACAGGAAATTATATACAATGGGATAATGATATTACCGAAAGTGCTGGAATCTATGTAGATGGAAGCTATAATACCATTAATGGTAACGGGTGTTTTAATATTGAGATTCTAACTATTCTTTATGGGTTCGGAATACGTATCGTATCAGGATTTAATAATAGCGTAGTTG
>JAHQWY010000343.1 GCA_029856445.1 Promethearchaeia archaeon | reverse complement strand
GGTATTGTATTTCCATTCTGTCAAACTTGTTCAATTAAAGAGTGTATAAAGAATAAAGAATTTGAAAGTTGTTGTCAATGTAATGATTTTCCTTGTTCTGTCATAATGAATTGGCCAAGTCCAGGTGGTAAGAAAGTCATGCTTAGAGCTATTCCTAGATGGCGTAAACTGGGAACTGAAAAATGGGTTGATGAAGAGGAGAAGAGGTATACTTGCTTAAATTGTGGAAATTCACTATATCGAGGAGCCCGAGAATGTAATCTGTGTAAGTCTCCTTTTGATTTGATTTAATCTATTTTTTCATGCTAGTTAATTATGCTTTTCGAAGTATATAGAAATTAATAGTTACTCCTTTTGAAACTTCTATGGTGATATCTTCGTTTTTCAGATATTCTTTAGGATCAATAAAATCAATTCCATATCCATATTTTTTATAATCTTTTTCGATTTGATTTTTAGACCATTCTATTACTATAATAATACCATCATCATTAAGAACTCTTAAGCATTCTTTAAGAGCGAGTTCTCTATTCTTTATATGTTGTAATGCATCATATAGAAAAATCCCATCAAAAGAATTGTCTTCAAAGGGTAAATCTTGAGCATCAAAATTCAGGAATTTAATCTTATTCTCTACCCCTAGTTTCTTTGCAGAGTCTCTCCAATCATTCCAAGAACCCCAATCAGGATCTTCACAGTAATCGGTCTCATGGAGTTTATCATGGTGATGATGATTAGGATATTCCATACTTTCTTTTTCAGGATCAACTTCGGGTTCACCTGTTAATACAGTAAAGCCATTTAATGCGAGTAATATAGAGATCGCACCCATACCAGTACCAATATCTAATATCTTGCTGTTTCTGTCTAAATTCAATTTTTTAATGTTTTCATTCATAAATTCAACTTCTTCAGCAAATTCACCAAATATTTCTTTATATTTCTTTAAACTCAAAACATATCATCTCAAAAATCAATTAAAGCTTTTCATGAGCCGTTAATAAATACTCACTACATTTGTCTATCATTTCTATTGCTTTATTTAAATTCTCTACTACAGATTCCAAACCTTTACTTTTCGCAATATCTCGCCATTTTAAAAAACTTTCTTTATGTGAATCATTGTGATCGGCCCAATGCTTACATAATTTTGATAATTTTAGAATATCCTTATCTAGTTTTTCCAAATTATTTCACCTTTTTAATATTTGTACATAAAATCATTTTCAAACTAACTGGTAAATAAAAATGTCTTTTTAAAGATTAATATTTGTTTTTTCTATTTGAATTAGATTCTTAAAAGGTCTGATCTATTTAATGAAGGTCTGAAAAAAGAAAAAGAAAAAATAAAAATTAATTTATGTTCTGCACAATCTCTTTAAGAGAGTTGGATCCACTATTTCTTTTGGTTCCCAACCTTTCTCTTCGAGGTACTCCAATATTTCATCTTTCATGTTTATGGGAATATCTGCTTCAAGACGTATAAATTTCTCTAAATCATTTGGAAATTTGACACCTTTATATTTCCGTTCTAAGTCTATCCAGTGAGATAATTTTATCATTCTGCCTTTAGAGTTATCTGCTGGTCTTATTGCTAATTTCGCAACTAAACAAATAGCTTGTTCAATGCTTTCTGCAGTCGTTAATAAGTGTTCTGGACCAGGACCAACAAGATGGTCAGCAGTTCCATCTCTTGCATTGAAAACTTTCCATATATCTTCATCATCAGAGCGCCCAATATACATTCTTCTATATTCTGCGGCGTGTGGTCCGCATACTGCAGGAACACCTAAACCGTTGGCCATACTTGCAATGCTAGCGGCCTTCTGAGACATTGCTCCCCAAGCAACACCAACTGCACCTACACGATTTAGAATATAATCAGCAATTTCTTCGAAATTTCCTCTTAATGGGCGTCTTGCGAAGATATTTGCGACTTTAATTGCCGCTCCAGTTATGTGCGGATTTGAAACACAAGAACCAACGTTAACAAGACCTCCTCTATCAAAGTCTCCTGGAAAACGATCATATAAAGTCTTACCTTCTTCATCTTTCACGAGGCCAATATCCATTGCTCCGCAACCAGATACAACTACAATATAATTTCTTACTAAAAATTCCTCTGCCATCTTATATAATTCCTGTATTTCGTGTGCATAGCTTGCACAACCAATTATCGCAACAATTCCTGGAATTTCTCCAAGCACTATAGGAGCTCCAACATTTCTTATCTCTGTGTCCATAATTGGACCGCGTCCAGCTCGACAATTAAATTTTTCATTCCGAATATACTCTCTTGCAGCATATTGAAGTAATGTTAAGGGTGATACATTTTTCATACAATCTCCTTCACATCGTCCGCATCCTAAGCAGTCATCAAATACTTCTGCTAATAATGAAAAATCTCCATCTTTAGCTAATTTTACTCCCTCAACTAAAGGTAAATCGTTTGGGCAATTTCGTTGACAATTTCCACAACCATTACAATTCATAGCCATATCAATACAACCTTGTTCATCAGGAACTCCGCTTTTTGCTTTTCTAACAGGTTTGACTTTCACAGCGGTTTCTGCGGCTACTGCTCCTGCTTTAATAGGATTTAGAATAAGAACTCCTGACTGTTTTCCGCTTACTAAATCATCAACAATCTCATCGATTGGATCATCAGTTCTATCAGGTAATCCACTCATATTCTTTTCATTTGTGGCAATAAAGGGAGCGCCAATTAATTGAGCTTGTTCAAATGACCTTAGGTTTACACATTGTTCATCAACCATAACAACATCAGGTATACCTGATCGAATAACATGAAGCTGTCTTGACATTGAACCAACAATTTTAGCTCCATCATAATACCTAGTTAGATCATGAGCAGTACAACAGATTGCACCAACATCAACCTTATCATCAATTCCCTTTTCTCTAATGTAATCGACTAATTCAACTCCAGGAGCAACATTATGACCAATCATCAGTATTACTGCTTTATTCGTATCAAGTGTTCCCATACCGAGTTCAACAATAGGGACATTAGGCTCTCCCATAGGAAATCCATATGCGGCAATTTGTACCGCATCAGAAATTTCCATACCAACTGAATCCGCTAAGCCCGCTAAAAAGCTCTTTGATTCGTAATCAAGGTAATTTGACTCTTGACCTGTATGACCCGCAGCAAGTAAGTGAGTAATTGTATAATGAACCCATTCCATTGCGGTTTCTAGATCTTCTAATGTTTCTGGTTTCATACCTACAACTAATCGTGTATGTGGCATTTCTACAGCAATATTATTACCAAAATTAATTGGAACATTTCCATATTTCTCTTTTAGCCAATGAAGTAAATGATCACCATGTGCTGAATGACAAGCAGCACCTATGCAACAAGCAATTTCTACTATACGACTTTGTTGAGTTTCCATGTTTATCCCACACGCACCTGTTCTACCTTTAGAAAGATTACATTTGCCATATGTACATAAACAGCACATATCACAGATAGGCATATAAAATGGTTTATATCGCTCCATTAATTTGAAAAACCAAGAACGCAAAGTTGGAATATGTGGTCTTGGATGTGGGCCCATAGGCTCCCATTCAGTCTCATCACCATAAGAAACCTTTCCCGTAGTGAGTTCAAAGCCTTTAATCGTACCAAGAGGTCCTTTATATTCCTCTATCTTTAATTTTGCACCTTTTTGTTCCATAATTCAATTCACATTTGTTTTCTTTATTAATTTTTATTAAATTCGTTTTATAATTTGAATTATTAATTATATTTGTTATAATTAATCCCATAAAATAAAAGCTATTGATTTACTTTTAAAATGGTTATTCGAGACTTATTTATAGAAAATTAGTGTGAAGCTTCACACAC
>JAHQWY010000342.1 GCA_029856445.1 Promethearchaeia archaeon | reverse complement strand
GGTTTCCATTCTTCTTGCTCAAAAGAGTGATATATTTCAGCTAGTTTCCTATATGTATCTTCATCTAGGTGATCAATTGAATTAATAAAATTCTCTTCCTGTAGTAATTCTAATACTTCTCTATAAATGAGAGAGGTTGGAAATTCTGCTCTAGTTTTTCTACTCTCTCTCCAATATTGCTCTCGTTTCTTAGAAAATTTCTGTACAAATGATTCGTCTGATAATTTATCACTCCAAACCTGCTTTTCTTTTAACAAGTCAATGGATTTCAATAGTCCTTTTTTAAAACATTCAACATATCTTTCCACAGAAGGATTGTCAAAATAAAACAATGTAAAACCAAAATCAAAAATTATTCCTTTAATCGACATTGTGTTAATTATATTAAAAATTGATTCTCAATTTTAATTTATCTAATTTAAATTGTAAGTTTTGTATCTTTCGTTTCTGTTAAATACTTAATAAAAAAAAAAATATTAACAGAAGTTTTAATAATAAATGAGAAAAGATATGTCAATTGATAAATGGCTCTCTAAGAAAGATTCAAAAGAAGAGCAAAGAAGAGAAAAAGCTTTTCAAAGCCTTTCTGAGGATGAAGTTAAGGATTTAAAGAAAAAAAAAATCCGAAGTATTGCCGAGAAGAGCGATCAAAAATCAGTAGAAACTTTAGAGAGTGATAACTTTCTGCGAGAGATCCTTAAATTTAAAGAATGGTTAAACCAAAGAACGTATTTAAAAGGAGATATAGATAAAATTGAAACATGGATAAGAAATCTATATTCAAATATTAAATATGAAGCGAAATTTAAAGCTAAATCAATTGCTATTGATGAAAAAAAGAATATAATAGAAAATTACAAAAAAATTCCACCCAAATTTTTAGATGAAAAAACTAGAATAGCTATTAATAAAAAGATTCATGGAATGACTAGAACTAATTCAGATAATTATTATATAAGAAAACTGAGAAGCACTATCAAAGAGAAGTTAATTGAATCAAAATATTACGAGATTATAGATAAATTATTAAACTTATTTTAACTCTTCAAGCAAAATTCAAAATAGTTTAAATTTCATACATTTTTATATTTTTTATATTAATAATTACACCTTTTCGAAATAAATGTGGCTAATTTGCCCTATTGCTGGCGTAGGAAAAAGATTGCAACCGTTTACTTACTCTAAACCTAAGGCTTTTCTTAAAATAGCAGGGAAACGGTTAATTGATCACATATTAATTAAGTTGAAGAATTCTTTTCCTAAAGGAACTGATGTTTGTTTTATTGTTGGATATAAAAAAAGGCAAATAACAGAATATCTTAAAGAAACACATTCAGATTATTTCAATCTTCATTTTGTTGAACAAAAACCTCTTGGATATGAGGCGGATACGCCTTTTTTCAGTGGTCTTGGGGATGCTATATTATTAGCAAAAGAATTTGCTAAAAATGATGACTGTTTTGTATTTCTTAGTGATCGACTCCCAATGGAAGACTATTCACAAATGTTATTAATGTTTCATCAAGATATCTGTGATGGAATAATAAATGTCAGACAAGTAGATAATCCAGAATACTACGGTGTAATTGAATCAGATGAAAGCGGGGTTGTTAGAAGTATTGTTGAAAAACCTAAAAAAGCTAAGTCTAATTATGCCGTATCTGGAGCATATCTTTTCGGATTAAGTATTACTCCACGATTATTTGAATTATTGGAAGAACAATCGAAAATTCCTTTAGAAAATGGTCAAGAACATACAATTACACCTGTTATTCAACATCTTATTGAAGAGGGATTTAAATTTAAAATCAACGAAATGAAAAGAGAGATTTTAGATTTTGGAAGACCAGAAAGTCTTTTAGCAGGAAATAGACTGTTACTTTCTGAGACAAAAATACAGGATCCCACATATGAAAAATTAATTCAATCAGGAAATATTATAGATTCTAAAATAGTACCTCCCGTATATCTGGGTAAGGAAATTAAAATTATCGATTCGGTAATCGGACCAAATGTATCAATCGGGGATAAAGTAGTATTGAAAAAATGCATCTTATCTGATTGCGTTATTGGTGATGGTGCGAATTTGAAAAAAATTATATCTTCAGAGAGCATTATTGGTGACTATTCAATATTAGAAGATTTAATAAAGAAAAGCATTACGATTGGAGATTCTTCTTATATCACTACATCTAATATGAAATCATATTAAATATAAAAAAAAAAAGAGAAAATTTATAATTTAATTAAATTTTGGCCTTTTATCTTGCCAAGGGGCGATTTCTTCAAAAGCTTTCGAAACTTGGAGAACGGTTTTTTCTTCATAACGCCTACCAGCAATCTGCATTCCAATTGGTAATCCAGAATTAGTCCAACCTGATGGGATTGAGGCAGCAGGTAACCCAGTCATATTAAAAGGAAATGTGAATGTCATCCACGTCATAATACTCAAAGTTTTTTTACCTATTGTTGGGAAAGTTGTCCCTGTATTTAACCATCCTGGTTTAAAAGCAGGACATGGAATAGTTGGAGTAATCAGAATATCATATTCCATAAAAAGTTTCATAAATATTTCGTAAAGCTGTTTTCTTTTTTCTCTTGCTTTTCCAAAATTCATACCACTATTATCTAATCCAAATCTTATAGTCACAATTAAATCAGGGCTAAGATCCTCAATTCTATTCTTATAATCTTTTTGAAAATCGTAGGCATAACCTATGCCAACTTGGGTTGTAAATGCTAATTCAGGATTTCTTATTTTAATGTTTGCTTCTTCTACATCCCATCCAAATTTTTCAAACAAATGAACTTGATTAAGGATATTATCTCTGATTTCTTCTTCTAATATTTTTCCAAATCCTAACGTAGTTGAATAACCTATTTTCAATTTTTTAGGTTTCTCATTTAAGATTTCCACATAATCGATATCATCATCAGGGAATGAATTAGGATCCCCCGGATGATATCCCTTCATGACATTTAGCATTAAAGCAGCATCTTTTACATAACGGACAATTGGTCCATAGTGATCCATTGTAAGAAAATTTATACCAAGATGGGGATACCTTGGAATGCGCCCAAAAGTAGGTTTTAAACCGTAAACACCGCAGCAGCTGCTAGGAACTCTTATTGACCCTCCACCATCAGATCCTAAAGCTAAAGGTCCTAAGCCCCCAGCAACGGATGAAGCAGCGCCTCCGCTAGAACCTCCAGAGTTCGTCTCTATATTCCATGGATTTTTTGTTTCTCCAAAGAGTTTATTGTTAGTTAGTGCGATATGACCAAATTCAGGTGTGTTTGTCTTACCAAGTATAACACAACCAGAATCTATCAACCTTTGAACTGCGACATCGTTTTCTTCAGGTATGAAATTATCATATAGCTTTGAACCATATGTTGTTAGAATCCCCTTTGTCTGCATTAAATCTTTAATTGAGGTGGGGATTCCATTGAGTAATCCTAACTTCTCACCTTTTTTTACTGATTCATCAGCTTTTTTTGCCATTTCTCTTGCGAGATCGAATGTTGTTGTACAATATGCATTCAAGATTGGATTTATCTTTTCGATTCTTTCGATTATTGTTTCTGTAATTTCTAGAGATGTTAATTCCTGTGATCTGATTTTCTCTACCATTTCATAGGCAGGCATAAAGCAAATATCTTCTTTATTCATTATTTTTCGCACTTCTTTTTTAATAAATAAAATCTGTTGAAAAAAAATATAAAACTTGCTTTATTTGTTATATAATCAATATCTATTCCGAATTAGTTATAAAGTATTTTATCATGCAAGGAGTCTTTTTTGATCTTTTCGGTACTTTATTGATATATACTAATAGCCGGAGAGCATGGGAAGATTGGCTATCTGTTCTATATAATAACTTCATAGA
>JAHQWY010000341.1 GCA_029856445.1 Promethearchaeia archaeon | reverse complement strand
AATTCTTCATATACTATGGCTTTCATATTTTCAATACCCTATTTCTTGTTCAATATTTGACTTAGTAATTATTCCATATAATAATCATTGTGTTTCTCTAACCAATCCATATAACAATTTTTCAAGATTAACAGGTTCAATTTTTTCTTTCCATCTATTCTCGTTTTGTTCAATCCAATTTTTATATTTTGGGAGATCTAATTGTTTTATCTCATCAGGAAAAACGACTTTTAATCGTTCTATAATATTTTGAACTGTATCTTGAGATAAGTTTTGTTTACCCTTAAGGGCATCTGTGAATTCTTCAAAAGAATGAGTATGATTATAGGGTATTAGTAATCTAATCACATTTTTAATTATATTATCAAAAAATTTTTCCTTTGAGACTGCATCAGCATCTAAAGAAAAAGTGGTAAGAAGTCTATTTATCTGAGCAATTTTTGCATTATCTATGAACATTTCATTGTTACAAAAATCTATACACCTATTACAATAATAGCATTCACCTTTAGCACTGTATTCAAAACCTTCTAAAGTTGGACAAATTTTTTCACAAACTCCACAGTCATTACAATATTTAGTTCTTCTTATTTTTAAGGGGCTAATCCTTCCAAGTAAAGCAGCTAAGGCACCAAATGGGCAAAAAAATCGACAATAAATACGGTATGAGAAAAAACTAATGAAAATAACAGTTAAAAATATAAGAAATGCTATAAGTATTACAACATTAAAAGGTGTCCATAGAATAAGAAATCCATTGATAGGATTCATAAATAAAGAAGTTTTTAATCCCAAAAATATTGAGGAAATTACATAAATCGCAAAAAATCCCCAACGCAGAAAATCTTTTCTTTTCTTATATGTTCTACTATAGTTTAATTTTGGTTTAAAGCGTATCATTGACGTAAGTTCTTGTATTGCACCTAAAGGGCACACATAACCGCAAAAGATTCTACCAAAAATAAGGGTTAGCCCTAAAAATATGCAAATCCTTAAAGCTAAAAACAACCAAAGACTTGGGAGATGGATAATAGCAAAAATTTGTTGTATTACCAATACTACATTAGGAACGCCACCCAAAATTATTCCCCCAAAAATAAAAGAAATTGATAAAAGAATTACTTTCAATTTATTGTTTAATTTCTGCTTGCGTAACAAAATTCCCGCTAGTAAACCAACAGAAATTAAAATAACAAAAGCTAATACTACTAAAATAAATATATCACTATGAGGAAAAAATAAAGTCTGCATAGATTTGTTCGATTTTTGATTAATCATAAAAACTACTAAATCAGTTTTCTTCTTATCATAAATATAATTACGATTTGATAATTAACTATAGACTTTAATTATTCGTTTATCCAAAAATCTATTTACAAAGTTGTGAAATTAGGTTAAAATAAGAAAATCATAAATCAATAAGGACAACTCAGATCACTCCCCAGCCAATCCCCTGTCAGTCCAAATGCAGTTAAGCGACATCCTCCACAGATCCTCCTCATATGACAACTTGAACATTTCCCTTTAACTTTCTTGCGTTTTCTTATTTTATTTAACTCTGGATTATGAATCCATATATTTTCCAAACCTTCTTCCAATATATTTCCTAATTTTATACTTCCCGCAGGAGCGCATGGGATTACGTTACCATCACAATCTAATCCGCAGTAAAATAAACCAGTAGCACACCCACTAAAAAATCGATTAAGACGATGAAGAAAATTAGCTGTGTTGCCATTAAATAACCCTTGGTATTTAATCTCATGTCCAGTTAGTATTTCACATAGAGGATATACCTTTCCATTACTTAAATCATGACAAGTTCTACTAAAATAAGGCATTCCTCGACCTAGAACTTCTAACGGAAAGTTTGTTTCAATATTTTCTATAAATTTTTCAGCCATAAATCTCATCACTTTCCGTTTATATTTTTTACTGGCATCATGCTCCAAGTAATACTGTCCTCTACCCACTGGTAATATCCGGGACACGTAATATCGAGAGATCCCTAATTCTTTTACATACTCGTAAATTTGGGGGATTTCTTCGTAATTGAAATCAGTTAATGTTGTATTAATAATTAATTCATCAAATCTTCCAAACTCTACAGCATTATTTATCCCATTAATAGCCATGTCATATGCTCCCGATACATTTCTTAATGAATCATGTTTATCAGCAGAACAACTATCTAAACTAATAGACACGCTTCTTACTCCGGTATTATATATCATCTGACATTTTTCTTTAGTTAATAAGGTAGCATTTGTTGATATGGAAGGATATATACCACTTTCTTGAGTGTAATTCATTAATTCAAATAAATCATCACGCGTTAGTGGTTCCCCACCGCAAAAATTCACCGTTACAACATCATTAGTTGCAAGAATATCTATGACTTGTTTCGCTTCTTCAGTTGTAAGCTCATTTCTCGATTTCTGATTATACATTGAGTCTGAAAAGCAATGTGAACACTTTAAATTACATTTTTTTGTATAATTCCATACTACATTAATGGTGCTCCAGTAACAAATGGCAATCTTAAGCCGAATATAGCAAGACCTTTAAAGATATTTTTCAAAACTCTACGAAAAGTTGCGTTGTTCGCAAATTCAAATAATGTCCGAGAATCAGTTTTATTAAAGGAGAGCCATCTATACATAATAAACTTAAAGATTTTAGCTTGAGTTCGACAGCTACGGCATATTACATTATTCTCTTTAAAAATATAATCCAAAATTAAATCAAATCGATTTGATCCACACTTATTACAATATTTAGTAAAATTTCTACCGAGGTTTTGAACTGATTGTTTCAATAATGGAAAGGAAAATGGATTAACCATAATACTTAACTTGTTCTAAAATATTTAAGATTCACCAAACTTAAACCTAAAAACCTAAAAAGATCAATGGATTATGGAAATAATCTATGACAAGTATAAACAAAATTATTCAAAAATTTCATGATGAACTAACAGTTAAGGGATATAAAGGTCAAGTTGTACATGCAAAACATATCCCAGATTTAAGGAACGATATTAGGAAGCATCATGAACAGAATCTAATTTATCCCCCACTGTATGAAGACTATAAAGAGTATTTTGAATTTAAACCAGAAGTGGGCTTTGACGAGATAAATTCGCTTTTCATTATTGCAATTCCAGTTCCACAATTTAAAGCCATATTTCACCAGAATGAAAAAGAGTTAAGTTTACTTATCCCCCCTACCTATTTATATGGACTTGATATAGTCAACCAGATCAATGATTTCTTGAGTAATCTACTAAATCTTGAAGGATATACTGTAGAATATGCGCGATTACCTCAAAAAACATTAGCTGTGCGAAGTGGTTTAGCAGAATATGGGAGAAATAATATAACATATGTTCCAGGAATGGGAAGTTTCCATCGATTAGCTGCATATTATTCTGACTTTCCAGTTGAGCAAGATAATTGGCAAGAACTTAAAATGATGGATTTATGTAAGGAATGTTCAGCATGTGTTCGCAAATGTCCTACTGGAGCAATTCCAACAGATCGTTTTCTTTTGAATGTAGATAGATGTATAACATATCACAATGAACAGCCTGGAGAAATTCCATTTCCAGAGTGGATCGATCCTTCATGGCATAATTGTCTAGTTGGGTGTCTTCATTGCCAAAAAATATGCCCCGCAAATAAAAAAGTGAAGAATTGGATTGAAACTGGACCGATTTTTTCTGAAGATGAGACAGAGTTACTTCTAAGCGGAAAAGAATTAGATCAAATTCCTATCGAATTAAAGAAGAAATTAGAAAAATTTGATTTTCTCAACTATTTAGAGATTTTTCCCCGTAATTTAGATGTTTTTTTGGAATAGTACTGTCCATAGAGAAATCAGAATCATTCTATTAGTCGGAATA
>JAHQWY010000340.1 GCA_029856445.1 Promethearchaeia archaeon | reverse complement strand
AAAAAAAAAGAATTTCAAAATGTAGAAAACCTTTAAAAAAATAAAAGAATATTCTCTTCTATGAAATATAAACTTACGATATCATTTTCATTATTAATTATTGTTACCTATTTTTATATTTATGTTTCATCAATATGTATGGATACCCATCTAGTTATTTGTTATGTAATAAGCTTCATATTGATGATTTTAATGTTTGGATTAGTATTAAGTACTATAATTATTCTTGTTCTCTTAACCTAAATCATTACCACAGTCAGGACAAATAAATATTTTTTCTTTAACGTTTCTCCCACAATGGGGACAAAATTTATTGCTGTCTACTACTTTAAAATTAAACTCTTTATTAATATCTGACTTTTGTTGTTTTCCAATAGTATGAAGAAGTGAAAATAAATGAGAAAATAATCCATCAAACCAACTTTGTTTAAGTTTTTCTACTCTAAATATATTTCGTGCGAGGGGTGCTGCTTCAATCCTTATAAGAACACTTTTTTCCTCTAATTCATAAAAATTTATCTGAATTCTTTTCTTCCAATTTGGATCATGACCGGTATTTGTCATCATGGTTCCTTGTTTAGCTTCGATACATTTTGAAGGTGTTGACTCTTTAATCTTTACTTTATGTTGACTTAATAACCATTGCATTGTCAAATCAAATGCTTTTTTAACATCCAATCGAAAACTGTCTTCATACATTACATTAATCTTCATTTATCGTTTCAATCCATCTTATAATGTATAACTTAGAGATAAAATTTCATATTTAATAATTTTTCATAATTAGGGAATTATTATTTTCTCGAGTATATAGGTAAAGAGTTGTATCCAAAAATTTTAAATAATTATTGAGTCTTTAGAATTCAAACTAGATATTTATAATAAGATTTTAAGAGTATTAATATGATTGTAGCATCACCCTATAATGGAACAGTCCCAAAGATTCATCCCACTGCCTTCATAGCTAAAGATGCAATTATTATTGGGGATGTAGAGATTGGTGCTTATGTAAATATATGGTTTGGTGCGAAATTAAGAGGAGATTGGGGTAAAATTGTAGTGGGAGAAAACACAAGTATTCAAGAGAACTGTGTAATCCATTCAACTGTTAATGGTTTATGTAAAATAGGAAAAAATGTAACTCTTGGACATTTATCAATGGTGCATGGTCCCTCTACAATTGGAAACTCAACATTGATAGGAATCGGAGCATCTGTTCTTCAAGATTCAAATATTGGAACAGGAGTAATCATAGCCGCTGGATCTGTTATTAGAGGAGAAACTGAAGATAACTGTCTTTATGCAGGTATACCTGCGATGAAAAAAAAAGAATATCCAAATAGAAGATTGCGAGAATGGGGATCGAATCTTTATGTGGATAATGGTCAGAAATTTAAAGAAGCAGGTCTTGGACAGGAAATTCCAAAGGAATATATGATGAAATGACAAGAGAACTTGTGATTTCTATACATTTAATACAAAATTCAATCTACACAAATCAAATATATGTGATATATTTAATATGAGTTTACAAAATTGGCCAGTAATTATAGGTGCTGCTCAACTCACTCAACCTAAAGATACAAATAGTCCGCTAGATCCACTTAAATTGATTGCTAAAGTAAGTAAATTAGCTATGAAAGATACAGGAATTAAAAATGTAAATGAATACGTTGAAAGTGTATATATAGTACATTTTAGAACATGGTCGTATGAGGATGCTCCTGGTGAATTAAGTGAAATGCTGGGAATCAAACCTTCGAACAAACTATTATCATCAGCTGGTGGTAATACTTCTCAGAGACTTATAAATCAGGCGGCTATGTATATAACTGAAGGAAATAGTAAAATGATACTTATTGCCGGTGGAGAAGCTTGGTATTCAACAAGTCGAGCCAGAAAAAATGAAATCATTTTAAAATGGCCTAGAAGACAAGAGTCAAAATATGAAGAAGGAGGATTTTGGAAGGAATTAAATGAGTTTGAAAATAACTATAGGTTATTTATTCCTTCAATTTCTTATGCTATCTTTGAAACAGCATTGCGAGCTGCTTCTGGGAGAAGTTTAGAAGAACACCAGCAGCATATTGGAAGACTGTTTGAACAATTTAGTAATATAGCCGCAAATAATCCTTATTCATGGCTTAGGGAACCACTTAGTGCTCAAGAAATGATAACACCAACATCTAAGAACCGCAATATAAACCATCCCTATACAAAATTAATGTGTTCTAATCCCTTTACAGATCAAGCTGGAGCTATCTTGTTAACTACTCAAGACTATGCGAAAGAATTAAATATTAAACCTGAGAAATGGGTATATCCAATGGGTGGAGCTGATCTTCAAAATGTATTTAATATAACTCAACGTCCTAATCTAACTAATTCTCCCGCAGTAAAACATGCTTCACGTTTAACTCTTTCCCAAGCAGGACTTCAAATTGAGGATATTGATCTTTTTGATTTATATAGTTGCTTTCCTTCAATGGTACAGATTATTCTAAATGAATTGGAAATTAATGAGCAAGATCCACGCCCTCTCACTATAACTGGGGGATTACCTTTCTTTGGGGGACCATGGAATAATTATTCTCTACATCCCGTAATAACTGCTGTAGATCTTATTCGTAAGGATCCATCTCTAAAAATTATGGTGATCGCGAATGGGGGATATAATACGAAACAGTCCGTAGGAGTTTATGGAAAAGAACCCCCTAAAAAGGCATGGGCTACTAGGGAAATTTTAGAGTTCCAAGAAGAAATTTTAAAAGAAGAACTTCCTAAACCTGTTGAAAAAGCGAATGGTATTCTTACAATTGAAGCATATACCATCATTTATGGAAGAAATGGAGAACCTAACTCTGGCATTGTAATCGGACACCTTGAAAATGGTGCCAGAACCTTAGCACTTATTAGAAAAAATGGCAAAGGATTAGAGAAATTAAGCCAGCAGGAACTAGTTGGAAGAAAATTTAAAGTTTTTTACGATATAAAGACTAACCGCAATATTATCGAATTTGAAAATTAAATTTGGGAAAATAATTTGGAATCGATTATTGAATTTTATTAGTTAGGATAATTTTAATCCTCTATAATCAATAATAGGAAGATTTTTTATTTCATACGGAAGATAGGCATCGTCAGGTATTGGATTGATATAAATATCTCGGAATTCATTATTTTGCATTCTACAGAAAGGACTTCTGTGATTATATGCAGGATGTTTCACCATACGCATCCAGATCTTTTTTAATTTTTCTTTCCTAACATTTCCAAAAGAAAGTGGAGTGAAATCACATGGAGCAATATCCCCATACGCAGATGCATAGAATTGAATATTTGCAGCTAAGCAACCTATACCAGAAAGATATGCTTCCACAGAATTCTGCCAGGCTTGAGAAGAAAGAGGTGGAATAATTTTATTTTTAAAAACTTCTGCAGAATATTTATGGAGTTTTTCTCGCAATTCAAAGGTTAACATTTCGCTTGTATCCTTCAACATATTTCCTGTAGGAACGCAATCAAAAAGGATTATATTATGAAGACCGAGCTCAATAGCTAATTCATGCAACTTTTTATATATATCTTTTTCTGTTCCAGAACGGGTAGCATAAGAGGAGAAGCCGGCAAAGATACCTTTTGATTTCACCTTCTTAATTCCGTCAATAGCAGTTTCGAATAATCCTGGCATCGCTCTTAGTTTATTATGTTCTTCAGGATCAGGTGAATCGATACTTAAAAATAATGAATAAAGACCTGCATCCGCTAGTTTATCTACATTTTCATCTGTAAGGAATTGACCATTTGTAAACATTACAGGCATCGCTTTTTTTTTATCTACATGAGAAATAAGCTCAAAAACATCTTCGCGCAGTAAAGGTTCACCTCCCGTGAAGGCAATGATAGTTACACCCAA
>JAHQWY010000339.1 GCA_029856445.1 Promethearchaeia archaeon | reverse complement strand
TTTCATGTCCCATTATTAAAGGAATTTGATACAATTTATGTTTAAAATTGGTAATATCTGAACCACAAATACCACAATAATGAACTTTCACTAATATATTATCAGATCCAAGAGTGGGTTTAGGGTAATCTTCTCTATACACAATTTTTTCTATATCTTCAAAAACTGCCGCTTTAATGGTTTCTCTCCTCAATATGATTGTAAAAGTATATGTTCTATTGTTATGAATTTTAAATTAATACTATAATTATGTAAGAATGTAATATTTTTAATTAAATATGTTGAATATAAATTACTAAAAATCAATTTTAAGGAAAACAATTAAACTATAAGGTGATTTAATGAGACCTCCGATATGCAGAGTATGTAATAAAGAATTAGCGGAAAAAAATGACGGTGGTTTGGTATACTTTAAAAAACGCCAGTCAGATATAGAATGGGAAAAAAAAATGGAAGAAATAGGAGGTACTGGACATCCTCCTTATGCAGAATGGTTTTGTAAAAAACATTTTAAGAAGGCAAATAAGTTGAAACATTTAGCTATTGATGAAGCTTTTAAAAAGTTAGATATTGAAAAATAATAATTCTTCAATTAGATTTTACTATTTAATTTTTAATTTTATCTAATAATCAAAAAAATTTTTGCATATATATTTTAATAAAACCTTTCATTAGGGTATTTTATATGAATTTGTCTAATACGATTGAGGAACCCGAAAAAAGATTAAAGGAATGGTTAGCCCAACTTAAATCATTTAGACTCTCAGCACCATTAGAAGTGATAGAGACAGAAGTAGAAGATATCAAAAGTCAAATAAACGAGGCAGCATATTATTTGTCTTTAGAAAAATATTCTTATGACGATTTATGCTGGCAATTAGCAGAAAAAATTCAAAAAAAAGCACTTATAGCGCCAACTAAAGAAGATATCAGTAAAAAGGCTGAGGAAATATTTAGTTTTTCAAAGACTTATGATGAATTATGTTGGTTGAATGCAGAATTTGATATCTTGTCTGAGAATAAATAATCCAAAAACTTTTGAATATTAATGTTTAAAGGGACCTAATTCTTTGATTTGATTTGTAAATTCAGTTATTACATCAGCAAATCTTTTACCTTCAGAAGCGCTTACCCATTCTAAACGTACCCGGTTTGGATTTATCCCCAATTGCTTAATTAAAAAACTATGTAATTTTTCAAATCTTTCTTTAGTATATTCATTCCCAGTAATGTAATGACAATCTCCTATATGACATCCAGTTACGAGAACACCATCTGCACCATTCTTTAAAGCTTTTAAAATAAATGAGGGATCTACTCTCCCTGAACACATAACTCTGATTATCCGAATATTTGGAGGATATTGAAATCGTGAAACTCCAGCTAAATCAGCTCCAGCATAGCTACACCAATTACAACAAAAAACTAAAATATTAGGCTCAAAATTATTTTCTTTCATTTTCTGTTTTGATTTCGACATATTTTATTCACCTTTAGCATTAATTTTGATTTTATCAAGTAAATAGGAGTCAATCATTGTATTAATTTGATCAAAATCGTAATGCTTTACGATAATCGCTCCAACCTGACAAGTGGCAGCACATGTCCCACAACCTTTGCATACTGCCGCGTTTATATGCGATTTAGTCACCTTTATATTTAAATCCTCAAATTCTTTGGTTATTTCTACAAGTTCAATTGCTTTATAGGGACACACATCTTCACACTTTCCACATCCTATGCATTTTTCTTCTATTACTTCAGCTACTAATCCAGAGGTTGTAATTTTATCAGCACTTAGAAATCTGCTTGCTCTTCCTGCTGCACCATTCGCTTGTGAAATAGAATCTTGAACATTTTTGGGCCATTGAGCACACCCACATAAGAAAATTCCATCTGTAGCAAAATCTAATGGTCTTAATTTAACATGCGCTTCTAAGAAGAATCCATTTTTATCCAATGGAACCTTAAGCATCATTGCTAATTCCTTTAGATTATCAGCTGGAATCATGGGTGTTGATAATACAATTAAATCTGTTTCAAATTCAATATTATCTTTTAAATTTGTATCATATACTTTTATCCCATATCTTTCGGTATTTGCTTTAATCTTCTTTACTTCGGGTATTTTTTCTAAGTCATATCTAAGAAAAATTGCGTTTTTTCTACTTTCACGATAATATTCCTCAAATTCCTTTTTAGCCATTTGCATATCCCTATAAATAACCACTATCTCTAATTCAGGTTTTAATTCTTTTAGTATTCGAATATTTTTAATTGAATTTGAGCAACAAATATTAGAACAGTATGTAATTCCTTCCTTCTGTCGAGCATTTACACATAAGATTATAGTAATTCGATTAATTTTATCTAACCATGATTTATCCTTACTTTTTAACTTATCTTCTAACTCCAATTGAGTCAATACATTTTCATTTTTCTCTTCATACCCAAATAGACCTGTTGGTTTAAGTTCCTGTCCTCCAGTAGCAACAATAATGGTACCTATTTTTACTTCATGAGTCTGATTGTCTGAATCATTTATCACTACATCATAATTCCCAACATATCCTTTAATATTTTCAATTTTAGAATTAAGGAATATTTGAATGTTGTTATTTTTCTCAATCTTTTCTTTCGTCTCATTTAATAACTCTAAGGCATTTTTATGGACAGGATATAAAACATTAAGATATCTTAAATTTCCACCTAATTCACTTTCTTTTTCTACAATAATAGTTTTAAATCCTTGATTTGCTATATTTAAAGCTGCCGTCATTCCAGAAATGCCGCCACCAATAACTAATGCCGCGTGGGTAACATCTATTTTGTCTTCTTTTTGAGGTTTTAATAATCTGGATTTAGCAATATGCATTCTAATTAAATCTATAGCTTTATCAGTAGCAGCTTGCTTTTCTGTCATATGAACCCATGAACACTGGTCCCTAATGTTTACAAGCTCAAATAGATATTTGTTTAATCCTGCTTCTTGGCAAGTTTCTTGAAATAGTGATTCATGAGTTCTCGGAGTGCAAGATGCAACAATAAATCTGTTCAAATTGTGCTCAGCAATTAACTCTTTAATCCTAATTTGCGAATCTGATGAACAAGAATATAAATTATCCTCACATACGATTACATTTGGCAGTTTTTTTACATATTCAACAACTTTTGGGACATTTACATAATTTCCGATATTTATTCCACAATGACAAACCATGACACCTATTCTCGGTTCATCAGTAATTTTAACTACCTTTTCAGGTACATCAAATACTTTTTCTTTCATTTGAGTATATTTAACAGGATTTAATAAATCAGCTATTTGTGCTGCTACACCACTTGCATCAGCAACAGTTTCAGGAATGTCCCTTGGACCTTGACAGAATCCACATAAAAAAACACCATCTCTAGTAGATTTTAATTTATTAAAATATGAACTTTCTTGAAAGAAATCATATTTATCCAATTCGATACTTAAAGCTTTTCCTATTTCTTTCACTCCTTTTGATGGGACAAGTGGAGACGCTAATACAACCAAATTTGCCCGAAAATCTTTGAATTCACCTGTTTTAAGATCTTCATAATGTATGATTAAATCATTGCTATCAGGATCCTCTTCAATCGTACTTATCTTAGATTGGAAGTATTTAACACCATATTCTTCTTGAGCTCTTTGAGTGAATTCATAGAAATTTTTTCCATAAGCTCTTAGATCATGTCGGAAAACATAACATTCTGAATTTTCTGAATGTTCCTGAGTAATTATCGCCTGTTTGGCTGTATAAGTACAACAAACACTTGAACAGAATGGGACATTTTCCTGAAGATCTCTAGAACCAGCACATTGAACAAAAGCAATAACTTCAGGTTCTTGATCATCACTTAATCGTTTAACATGACCGCTAAATGGTCCAGATGCG
>JAHQWY010000050.1 GCA_029856445.1 Promethearchaeia archaeon | reverse complement strand
CAGTAAAACTATCAATATCATCAAAAGCACTTTGGATTAAAAAACCATTCTTAATTAATTTTGTAATAAAAAGAACTAATTGTTGGTCTTCTGGTAAGTTCTTTTCCCCAATTAATTGAATCATGTATTTTAAATCCTGTTCTTTCGATAATATATCATTCACTTGTCTGCGACATTCGGTCCAATCAATGTTAATTTCAGCCCAATCAATGTCTCTTTCATACCACCAGTTAGCGATATATGCAGGATAGTTTGAATACGAATTAAGCCAATCTATAGCAGGGAAGTGTTTTAAATAAGCCAATTTTGGATCTAAAGCCCAAAAAACTTGTACTAATCTTTTACTCGTTGATGTAACTGGTTCACTAAAATCTCCTGCTGGAGGTGAAACCGTTCCGATAATAGTTAAAGAACCTTTCTTTTCCTTACCTAAATGATCCACCCCCAGAGTTTTAACCACTCCAGCTCTTTCATAAAAACTCGAAAGTTTAGAAGGCAGATACGCCGGATAGCCTTCTTCAGCAGGCATTTCCTCCAATAACCCAGAGATTTCTCTCAGGGATTCTGCCCATCGTGATATACTATCTGCTAACACTACAACATCATAGCCCATATCTCGATAATATTCAGCAATAGTAACTCCAGAAAATAAACTTGCTTCTCTGGCTGATACAGGCATATTCGAGGTATTTGCAATGAGTATTATATGATCTAATAAAGAATTACCTCTTTTAGGGTCTATATTTTCGGAGAATTGCTTTAAGACATTTGCAACTTCGTTGCCTGGTTCACCACACGCTATAAAAACAATTATATCGGCATTACTCCACTTAGCTAAAGATTGTTGAATAACTGTCTTACCCGTTCCAAATCCCCCAGGAATAGCCGTCGTACCACCTTTCACTATTGGAAACAATAAATCTATAACACGTATTCCTGTAATTAAGGGTTCATTCGGATTTTCTTTCTTTGTATAAGGTCTACTTCGGGTGATTGGCCATTTTTGCAGCATTGGATAAGATCTTTCATGTTTATGATTTTTTAGTTTATATATTTCTTTTGTAATGGTATAATCTCCTTCATTAGCAATAAACGAAATAGTCCCAGTAGAATCAGGAGGGACCATTATTTTATGATCTATACGATTTGTTTCTTTAACTGATCCGATTATATCTCCTCCATTGACTTCATCGCCTAATTTCCTCAAAGGTATAAAATGCCATTTCTTTTCTCTTGATATCGATGGATATTTTATACCTCTCCCTAATTCTCCAGAATTGAAATTTTCAAAAATTTTTTCTAATGGTCTTTGAATTCCATCAAAAACACTAGAAATCAAGCCAGGTGCTAATTCCATAGAAAGGGGTTCATTTAGGTTTTCAACTTTTTCATTTAATTTTACATTCATAGTGTTTTCGAAACATTGAGCTACCACGTGGTCTGAGAATATTTGAATAATTTCTGCTAGGATATTATGCTTGGATATTTTAATCATATCATTAAGTCGTGCATCCTTTTTCAATCCTTTTACTTTTATTAAGGAACCGATAACAGCGGAAATATAACCTTGATTCATAGCTTTCATAATTCACATAACTTTCGTTTTGTTCTAATAAGTTATTTGTTTATTACAAAATGGACATTTTTTCACAAAATTGGGGATAGTATTTCCACAACCTTCGCATTTAAGTACAATTGGCTTATGATATTTAAATTCTAGATTAATTTTTTTAAAAATATTTGTATCAACTTGGTCAGACTTTCTCTTACTTCTCAAATCTTCCTTTTTTTGATCGTATCCTGAGGGTGCCTTTCTCTTTCTATCAGGAAACATTCTAGAATAAAGCGACCTCTTACCTCGTCTAAAAAATGGACCTAGAGTTATCAAAAACGTGAATAAAAGTATAATAAAAATAATAAAAGGATTAGCACCAAAATTAGTCAAGAGATAAAAAAGATATACTAACATTAGTAAATAAATAACTAATAATAACAACCGTACTATAATTACCCTGCGATTTAATACTTCTTCTTTGATTTCTGTCACAATTTATAATAAGTCTGTTAATAATTCAAATAATTAATAAAAATTTATTCATATTTCTTACTAATGTAGTTCTTTGCTTTATCTATTTCTTCTTTTACTAATTTTGTATCAATCTCTCTCTCGATTTCCTCTGAAATGATATCTTTCTCCGCTTCAGCCCTAAATTTTAGCATAGAATAATTATTATCAAGATAAAAAGGAAAATAATCAATTCCTGAGCCCTGGTAAAACTTGAAGAAAAATTCGTAGAAATGTAATCGTAATGCGTTGATAAAAACGAGTATACCTTCGATTAAGATTACGACTATATTACCAAAAATCTTACCAATTAAATTTACTATTTCAATTCCAAAATTATCTCCTTCGATCAAGGTACTCATTGCATTAATTGAATATAATAATGCTATATGTGCTAATGCCAAAGCCAATAACCTAATATATGACGCTACATTACTCATAACCGATAATACGGTATCAAACGCCTCAATTGAGCCTTCACCCAATAAACTCCCGTAAGATTCTTCCTGTAAATAGGAAATTCTTAAAATTTTTCCGAGAGGTTTAAGCAGCAATAATAAAATTCCTGGGATTATGGTAAACAAAATCGGATAAGGGGGTGATAACCATCTATAAATATCGAATCCAAATCCAAAAATTAAAATTGTTCCCCCTATTAACAACAGAATTTTCATTAAAGAATCAGTAAATCCCAAATATTTTCTTTTTTGTTTCCAGTAATTCAGAAATTGAATAAACCATCCTAAATTAATATGAAACACACCAATATATATAGCAAAAGTAAATACATTCATTATATTATCCAGTGGATTATTTAAGGATCCTAGAATCGGAAGTATGATTGGATTTTCTTCAAAATTCCATAACACCTTTCCAAATATAGCAATTTCATGGTCTCCAAAAAATTCTCCATATAAAAATCCAATAAAAAATGCAGCCCATCCACAGAAAAAGATAATCCATGCAAAATTGGCAGTTTCTCCACCTCTTTTCCTAAAGACTATCCCACCTATTAATCCCGCGATTATCAAAATTATACCATGCCCTATATCACCAAACATCAAACCAAATAGGATTGGAAAAGTTAAAGCTATAATCGGAGTAGGATCAATTTCAGAATAAGTAGGTGTACCATATAATCTGGTTATGCTTTCGAATGGGCGTACCAAAAAGAAGTTTTTCATTATCGTTGGAGAAGATTCTCTTAAATCTTCTTCTTTAGGTTTCTCCCCATTTTCATTCTGATAGAGATATTCTTCTTTTAGTGCTGGTACCCCCTTTTTTATTTTTCCTTTTCTTGGAGTGGGAGATTTTTTTATGCTTTTCTTTTTTAAAATATCAATTGAGTCAATAGTAATGTTATCTTTAAAAGTTGTGAATAAACTTTGAATAACTTCTTCTTTTTTCCTTAAAGGAAGAAAGAACTTAAGACTTAGACGATTGGAGGATGTTCTTTCAAATTGATGCTCTGCCCAATTATATTCCTCTATATTTTGCACAACTTCATTGATCCCTGCAAACCTTAGCATATTATCTTTTGCGATTCGAGTTTGTTCTCTTTTATAACGTGAAACTAGATTTTCAATAAAACTCGTTTCCTTATTTATTCTTGAAAAATTTATTCCTTCTTTTGTTAAATACCTTTTAAGTATAAGAACTTCTTCAGAATGAATTAATCGAATTCTTGCGTTAAACTCATACTCCTTATCTTTTGGATATACAATATAGAAACCAATTCGATCATCACTAATTTCAAAAGTTTCATAAAAATTAGGAAATTCTGAAGGTTCAAACAAATTTCTTAAATTAGTTAAATTTTTGCTAAAAGTAGTAAAAATTCGAAATTTAAATTGCTTCAAGCTACCTATATTTTCTACATTCAGATTTAATCCTTCTATACTTTTATAACAATTTTTAAGTAGGTTTAGATTTTCTAATTCAATTATACCGTTAGTAATGTAACTATTTAGCTCAACTACTCGATTTGTATAAAAATCGATTTCTTCTACGATATGATTAATTAATTCTGATAAATCTCTTGCAACAAACTCTACTCTATCATTCTTACCAATTTTTAATTCTGATAAATCATGCTCACTTATGTCAAGCTTTCTATAGAGATTGTTTAAATTTTTCCTTAAATCTTTAATTTTTTCTTTTAGAGGATCTTTTTCTTCCAATTCTTCCTGGATTTTACGTTCTTCTCTTGGATTAATATGAATTACATTTAAATTTGATAATTCAATTAGGAATTGAGCTTTATAATTATGATGTATGTCTGCTTTTATTAAACTAAATTCATTTTTCTTAACCATTTTTTAACATACTCATGTAGTTTTTTCTTTGATTACAATTAAATCTTTAGTTTTTTTCAGTCTTACATAGTTTTCCCTCTCAATTTCTTCTAAAATTTCCCTGATTTGTTTTATATTCATTTTTAATCTTGGGATAATCAAATTTTTTAATCCATTTATCCTACGATTTACCTTTTTAAAGTTTGTGGCGTGTTTCAATAGTAGATCTTCAATTTCAGAAAACTTAATCATTACTTTAAAAAAATCTTTTAATAATACAACTAAATCATCAAGAAAATGGCTTGTACCTTCAAACGTATAAGCAGGCAATTTTTCCTCTTGAAACAATTTATAATTAATACGGGGAACAACAATTCCTACTTTTTTTTGATATTGAATATCCACCATAGGTCTATATTGAATTCTACTTAATTTACTAATTAAAATAACGCCATTTTTACCCATTTCTTCATAAGTTTGATTTAACTTTATAAGTGATTGTTTAAATAGCGCAATAAAATCACTCCTAAGTTCTAAATATTCTTTCCATAATCGTTTAATTTGGAAGACAAGTTGTTCTCGTCTATATTCTAGAAAAGTTTCTCCTCGAACGGCAAAAATTAATCTTTTTTGTAAACCTATCAAATTTGATTTAGTAGGTTTTATATCCCGAAAACTCATAACTTACACCTTGATCTTATAATATTTATCTAAATACTTCTGATGAATTCTAAATAATTGAGCTATAGTTAAATTTGAAAGTACTTCCCATGCCAAATTTAATGTAGTTTCAAAATCACGGTTTTCATTCACTTTTTGATTTAAAAATTTCTGTTCAAAATCCATTCCAAAATTTAAAAAATTCTTCTGTTCATAACTTAAACCGTCCTCCCCAACGATTGAAATAAGATCTTTTACTTCGAGGTAATTTGAATATGCTGATAGTAGTTGTGAGCTAACATCGGCATGATCTTCTCGTGTTTTTTCTTTACCTATAGCATCTTTCATTAATCGTGAAATTGAAGCTAATACTTCAAATGGGGGATAAATAGCTTTTTTATGCAGACTACGACTAAGCACTAATTGCCCTTCAGTTATATAACCTGTAGTATCACTAATTGGGTGAGATATATCATCTGAGGGCATTGTTAGAATTGGAATTTGAGTTATTGTCCCTTTTTTACCTTTAATTTTTCCTGTCCTCTCATAAAGTGAGGCAAAATCTGAATAAATATATCCCGGATATCCCTTTCTACTGGGGATTTCTTCTTTTGCTGAGCTTAATTCTCTTAAAGCTTCAGCGTAATTAGTCATATCTAGTAATATAGCAAGAACATGCATATCTTTTTCAAAAGCAAAATATTCTGCGGTAGTTAAAGCTACTCTTGGGATAAGTAGTCTTTCGATTATTGGATCATCTGCAAAATTTATAAAAGAAATAATATTTTGAATGGATCCACTTTCTTGAAATCGATTCAAAAAATAAATAGCCTCATCCTGAACAATCCCGATCCCACAAAAAATAATTACAAAGGGTTCCTCTGAAAAAACTTTAGCTTGGGTGGCAATTTGAGCTGCTAACTTATTGTGAGGTAATCCTTGTCCACTAAATATAGGGAGTTTTTGCCCCCTTATTAATGTAAATAATCCATCAATTACGGATATTCCAGTTTGTATTATGTCTTCAGGATATTCTCTGGCATATGGATTAATAGGAAACCCATTTATATCTCTTTGAACATCTGATAAAAGATCTGAATCTAATATAGCCTTAGTTTTAATATCAATTGGTTTTCCCAAGGAATTAAAAGTCTGACCGAACATATCTTTCGATATTTTTACCTTGAAAGTGTCTTCTGTAAAAGTTATTTCAGCATTTTCAGTAGATAATCCGGTAGTATCTTCAAATACTTCTACCACGATAATTTCTTCGCTCATTTTTACAATTTGCCCCATCCGAACCTTATCATCTTTTGTTCTAATTAACGCGATCTCACCAAATTGGGCATTATGCTCATTTTTAAGAAATAAAAGTGGACCAATTATTTGTTGAATTTTTTTATAAATAACACTCATCCTTTTTTAAATACACCTTGAGTTAATTTTAAAGACTCAATTTCATTGAGTAATTTTCTTTTAATATTCTCAATTTCATCAAAATCTTCATTTGGGATTGTTCTATTTATTCTCAAAATTTCATTAATAATCGAGAGTGATTTTATATCTTCAATTAAAAATCCTTGTTTTAATAATTCTTTACTTTCTTTAAACAATAAAAGAATAACTTTAATCATAGATAAGAGTTTATTGACATCTGTAAAATTATCAATGTTATCAAATGCATTTTGAATTAAAAATCCATTTTTAATTAGTTTGGCAATAAGTAGAGTTAATTGTTTATCATCTGGTAAATTTTCTTCACCAATTAGTTGGGTAATATACTTTAATTCATTATCTTGGGATAAAATTTCATTAACTTGATTACGACAATCAAACCAATCGATATCAATTTCTGACCAATTAATATCTCTCTCGTACCACCATTCAGAGATATAATCAGGATAATTCGAATATGAATTTAACCAATCTATGGCAGGATAGTGTTTTGAATAAGCTAAACTTGCGTCTAGGGCCCAAATGCCTTGTACAAAATTTTTAGTTGTTGCTGTTACAGGTTCACTAAAATCACCTGCTGGTGGGCTGATTGAACCAATAATAGTTAAAGATCCTATTCTTTCTTTTTTGCTCCCATCACTCCCTTGTAGTTTAACAACACCAGCTCGTTCATAAAAACCAGAAAGTCTAGATGGTAAATAAGCAGGATAACCTTCTTCAGCAGGCATTTCCTCTAATAATCCAGATATTTCTCTTAAAGATTCTGCCCATCTTGAAGTACTATCAGCGAGAACAGCGACATCATACCCCATATCTCGATAATATTCAGCTATAGTAACTCCTGAAAAGATACTTGCTTCTCGTGCTGATACCGGCATATTTGAAGTATTAGCAATAAGTACGATTCTATTTAATAAAGGTTGATTACTTTTAGGATCAATTATCTCAGTAAATTGTTTTAATACGTCAGCTATCTCATTTCCTCGCTCTCCACAGCCAACGAAAACAATAATATCAGCATCACACCATTTTGCTAATGATTGTTGAATCACAGTCTTCCCAGTCCCAAATCCCCCTGGAACTCCAAAGGTACCCCCTTTTGTGATTGGAAAGAGTAAATCTATAACACGTATCCCTGTAATTAATGGCTCAGTAGGTAACATCCTTTCTTTAAATGGTCGAGGAACAGTTATGGGCCACTTATGCATCATTGAAAAGGATTTTACTTCTTTTCCTGTTTCTAATCGGTATAATTCTTCCTCTATAGTATAATCTCCTTCGTTAGCAAGATATTCCAACCTACCACTAATATTTGGAGGGATCATTATTTTATGCTGTATAATAGGAGTTTCTTGGACTGTTCCAATTATATCTCCTCCTGTTATATTACTACCTTTTCTTTCTACTGGAATAAAATGCCACTTTTTAGATCTTGACAGTGAAGGTATTTCTAATCCTCTTGTTAATTGCCCATTTTTGATTTTTTCGAACGCTTTTTGAAGTGGTCTTTGGATTCCATCGAAAATTGTACCTAACAACCCTGGGGCTAGTTCCATTGATAATGGCTCGTTAAGATTTATAACTTTTTCATTAATTCGTAAATTTGTCGTATGTTCAAAACATTGTGCAACAATATGATCTGAATATATTTGAATAACTTCACCTAAAATATTTCTAACTTTAATCAAATCATGTAATCGTATTCGATCCTCTAATCCTTTCACTTTGATTAGCGACCCAAGAATGGCTGATATATACCCATATTGGGAATCTTTATTAGAATTGGATTTGGTCATATTGTGTTAGGTATTCTGTAATTAATTTCTTTTTATTTTTTATAAATTCTTCAAATTCTAGTTCTATCTCCTTAATTTCAGAGTCATTTATAATGTTAGATATTTGCATCTGAATAAAGGAGGAATTTTTATTAATTAGATTATCAATAGTATAATCATAAGATATAACCCCACCAACTAGAGAAACTTTAAATCCTCCTATGAAGTCCCTGCTATCTTCATTTATTTCTATTGGATTTTGAAAAAGATCAAAAATTTTATCAAAATTCTTAATAAAATAGTTATAATCTTTATTATTGAAAATAAGTTCTACATCTTGAGGTTTATTTATTGTTTTCTTTACATTTTTGATTGAATCTAAAATATAGTCTATATATGAAGCATAATTATTGCTTATTTTTTCTTTTATGAGCTTAAATAATGATATCTTTAATTGATTAATTAAATTATTTTTTATCTTTAAAAATTTTTCTTTACCATTTATTAAAGTTGAAGACAATGACTGATTTAAAAATTGGTTATAACTATCTTCAAAACTTTGCTTCAATTTAAGCGATCTATCATCACTCCTTTCCAAAATCCTTTTTTTTATTTCAGCTTTCTGAAAAAGAGTTTTTTGATTTAATTCTTTTATTTCTATTTCAGCTTTTTGAATTAAATATCGTCCTAAATTGCCTAATTGTTTTTTTAACTCTTTTTCCTCAGAAATATTTAATCAACTCATTTTAATAATTCTATATCACTAACCGCATTGGATATTTTGTTTAGAAGAACATCAACTTTTTCTACATTTGGCTGAAAAACATCAGGTAGCATAAATATGAATGGTTCTTTATTATTTAATTTAAAATTTAAGAGAAAATCTATTGTTTCATCAGGCAAACTTAATATAATAAGAATCATTCCTATTTTTGGTTCATTTATCAAATTATTAAACACTTTATGGAATTCTTCTTGATGTTCAATTGTTGTACCTTCTATTCCTAAAAGCCCTAGCATTAAAACGATATCCTCATCCCCTATAACAAAGATTTCTTTATCGAACATTAAAAATCTAGCCCTACCTCTTCAATAATTAATTTCTGAAGATTACTAATAGATTTTTGAAATTGTAACTCAATCTTTTTAATTGCTCCATCTAATTTATTTTTAAAAGTATTAATTTTTGTAGTAGTCTCTTTAGCAAGTGTGCCTAGTACCTCATTTACAAGTTCATTTTTTTCTCTAATAAATTTCTCGAAATTTTGTTCTTCATTATCTCTAATTTTCTCTATTTCTTTTAAGTTTAAACTTTTAGCATTGTTTACTAAGTCTTCATAAATTTTTTCAATATCTTTTAAATTTTCAAATAGATCCATTAGTTTAACACCTTATATTTCTCATGTAAAATATCTACAACCTTAGGCAATACGTGAATTTTAATTTCTTTATCTTTTTTTATTAATAATTCCATAATCCTGAAAATTGATTGATATTCTATATCATCTATTTTTTCATGAAATGTTTTAAAAAAATTATCTTGATATAATTTTTCAATTTCCCAAAATAAATGCTTTCCTTTAAGTGGGGATTGTAGTAGATAAGATCTAATTTCCTTATTCCGGATTAAAAATTCAGAAAGACTTGTAACAAAATCGTTAATATTAGTTAGATTTAATAATTCGTTTAGAGAATTTTTATTTAAGAACATATAATTATTAACAAGGAACTGTGAAAGTAAATTCCTGTCGATATTGTTCTTAATACCCCTATGTATTATATTCAAGTTATATATCTCAGAGATATAATTCACATAAAAAGAGATCATTATTTTTTCTTTCAGATTTAGGAATTTTACCTCTTTGGCCATGATTTCATAATAGAGTTTATCTAGGAAAGCTTCTAACACAAAAATTTCTTTAGTATTTTTAAAGTAAAGAATGCCTTCTCTTATAGCCCTATTATATTTAGTAGGCTTCATATATAATTGAATTTGATCTAATGATGTAATTTCCAGAAGTCCGTTTATGAATTCCGTGTTGTTTAAGTATTTTTCTACGAGTTTATTAACAAATTTTGATTTTTCATTTATGTTCAGTCTAAGAATAGTACCTAGAACAATTTGTTTAATATTCATAATTTCATATTTTGTAAGGTAATTCTTAAGAAATAGACGCATAGTTCTAGGGGAATTCATGATTATTCTCCCAATTAATTTAATATAAGTATGAAATAATGCTCTCTCAATTGTCTCAATGGTATAAGATTCGATAGTCAATCCCGGATAAAATCGTTCAATATATTCAATAAGTTGCTCTATTTTGTCGATATCCTCTAATCTCTCTAGAGTAATCTCATCCATTATTAATTGTTTTAAAAATCCAATTTTGACTAGAGTATAAGCATAGCTATCGACAATAACACTCGTTCAAAAATCACCAAAATAAAAATTAATTGTGCTATAGAAATAAAAAAATTAACTCATCCTGCGAATGAGGGGATTTTTGTCCATAGTAAAATTCCCACAATTAAACCATAGACAGCCAATGCTTCACATAATGCTACCACAAGAAACGCTTTAAAGAACGCCTCTTCTCTTTCTGAAAGTGCACTTATAGCTGCTGTTCCCACTGTTTTCATTGCCCAAGCGCTTCCAAGTACTGAAAGACCCACTGATAATGCTACACCGATAGCTAAAGCAATTGTAGTGTCTGAATCATAGAAGTCGAATGCAGTTTCATCCTGAGCACTAACAAAAGATACAATTCCGTTTGATGTGAAAATTACCAAGAAAATCAATACGACTTGAAATATTACAAGTAATAAATAAAATTTATGTTTACCATTCATATTTCTTACATCTTCGTTTTTTTTTAAAAAACTTGTTAATTTTAAATGTAATAAATTAAATTACGCGTATAAATTTTGTCATAAAAAGAACTTAAAATAATGATCTACACGCTTAATCTTTATTAATTTAGTTTTTTAACATCTCAAGTAATTTCTTGCCCAGCTTTTTAATAATTGGAACATGTCCCTGAGAAAACAATTTATCGTTTATGAATATTGTAGGTGGCTCAAAATTTCCATATCTTTCAATAGCTTTATTAGATCCCACATCCATATATTTAATTTCAACTTTATCTTTAAAAATTGAAGTATTGGTTAGCATTCTTTCAATAACTTGCATAGTTTTGCAGCATTTTGCACATATATTTTCAGGATCTTCTTTAATTAAGATATTAACAATAATCTTTTTTATTTAAATCACTAATTTATAATTTTCTTCAACAACTATTATTACGTATTAGAACATTTTAATATTTAAAAATTGTATTATCTTGTTTTATTTTTATACTAAAATTGATGTAATTGGACATCAATTGTTAGAATTATTTTGGAAATTTTGGATGCAATCATTAAAAAATAATAAACTCCTTTTAAACAAATTAATAATCAATATTCAATTATTAGAAAGGACAAATAATATTATTGATAGAGAAGAATTCTTATTTGATCGGCAATATCATGGATTCTATCGCAAAGCTGCTCCATTAGAACTATGCTATCTCTTATTCTAAGAAGCTTTCTCATATCTAAATCCTCATTAGAATAAAGATATTCTAAAAATTGACGATATATTGCATCAATTTCATTTTCAATCTCATGTATTGTAGTAGTGTTTTTAAACACAATTTCGGGTTTATCTCTTAGGCTTTTTATTGTATTCTTTAAAACATTTGCCATATTGATAGTCTTATTAATCAACTTTTCATATCTTTTCTTTATCTCATCATCTTTTCCGCCGTCTAATTTTATTTTAGGAAGCATATCGACAAACTCTAATGGATAGTTTATTACATTATCCATTCGGAGAACTAAAGCTACATAGTCTCCCAAACCTTGGGCTCCCGCTTCAGAATAATTTTGAATTATTTGGATTTTAATAGCATCTGCATCCTCTTCTCGGAGTTGCATCTTATTCTTTTTCTTTTCTAAGTTATCTTTGTTAGCCTCATAATCTTCTGCCCATGCTGAATAATAAACACCCATATCTGATATAACAGAATAAATAATTCTTGAGTGTTCAATTAACATAGAAATAATTTCGTCTTTAATCTTGTTCATAAGAATTCCATTAAATTATTTTTTTTCTGATATAATTATTAATAATTAGGTTATTAAAAATTTGGTATTTGTAGAATATAAATTAGAAAGAGAATTAATTTCTTTTAAATACTATTTTATAATGAGTATTTCAAGGATAATTGATTTTAAGAACTAAACAAATTATTGTTAAGAAAAGTAAACGCAAAAATTTCAAGTGATTAAAGATGGAATATAAAGATTTACTTATTGAAAAACGCGAGGATAATATCGCAATAATTACTTTTAATCGCCCAGAAAAGCTAAACACTCTCACTACTAATTTAATGACAGAAATTGAAAAACTAACGGAAGATTTTCAGAAAGATACAGAAACTCGCGTTGTGATTTTTACGGGAGCGGGGAGATATTTTTCTGGGGGAAGGGATCTAACAGAACAAGAAGGGCCAACAAATGTTCTCGGAAGACAACGAGCGATCCAAAATGGACCAAGAATGGTTCGTAAATTATATATGATGGACCAAATTACAATTGCTGCCATTAATGGAGGTGCATTTGGAGGTGGGTGTTGTATTGCTTCCGCTCTTGATTTTCGCATTGGAGATGAAAAATGTTATGCAGGATTTCCAGAAAGTCGATTAGGAATGAGTTTAAGTTGGACAATCCTCCCAATAATAGTGCATCTCATTGGTCCTACATTTGCGAAGGAAATGACAATACTAGGGAAAAATAATGATGCTCAAACTTTATTAAAATGGGGATTTTTAAGTGAAGTTGTACCATTAGATAATTTATTAAACCGAGCTATTGAAATCGCTAAAAAGTTCGCTGCAATGCCACCAATTCCAGCTCAAATGATTAAAAAAACTATCAATCACATAAGTGGTGCACTAGATCAGGCTATAATGCATATGGATATGGATCAACTAATGCTAACTCTTCAAACGGATGATTTAAAAGAAGGAATTGCTGCTTTTTTCGGAAAACGTGATGGTAAGTTTAAAGGGAATTAAATTACTTTAAATTTTCACAAGCCAATTATTAATTTTGTTATTTTTTTTTCTGATATAATAATTAATCCTATTTTTACGGATCATTTCCCATAAAAAATATAATAATGATAAAATATAATATTAAATAATATTTCAATACATTTTGAACAATTTGGGTTTTAAGAAACTAAATCTTTAGTTTAATAATGATTTTTGGCGCATAGAATTGGGAAGAATTAGTAAAAGTTTTAAGAAGTGGAAAGAATATTCAAAAATTTCTGATTTGGGTATAATTGCTCGTCGTAAATTCTTTAATAACTGCTTTGATGGTGCCTTAACTTGCGCTGGAATTGTGAGCGGTATTTTCATTATTTTTCTGAGTAAAGAAACCAGTCAATTTACCCCTCAAACTGTGACTGTTACAGGATTAGCCACAGCTTTGGCTATTGGGATAAGTGGTCTATGGGGTGCATTTCTATCTGAAGAAGCTGAAAGAAAGAAGAAGGTCGACGATATGAAAAAAGATATGGCAATGATCGAAGAAGATGAAGATGAAAATAATGAAACATCGAATCTTGAGATAATAAGCAATAAAAAGAAAAAGAAACAAGTTAAAACTTTACTCGAAAAAGCTGAAGATTTCGCAACACTTATTGCTTCCCTAGTTGATGGGGGTGCTCCAGTGTTAGGATCCTCTTTACCTTTAATTCCATTTTTCTTTGGCGGTGATTTGCGATATTTACATTTTATCTTTTCCTACATAATTCTCGCTGCTTTACTTGTGTATCTAGGAAACTTCTTAGGAAAAATTTCAGGAGGGGGTCGTGTAAGGTATGCTATACACCTTGTTACAGCGGGAGTTGTGACTCTTCTAGTATCAATATTGCTTGGTATCTAAAATTGTAGGGTGTATCAATAGATTAGATTAAATATCCTTAAATAAAACAAAAAAATATCAATTAGAATGTTTGAAAAAGTCAAAATTTACTCAAAAATAACAAATTTGTGGGGAATTGCGCGTCGTTATTTCGTAAATAATTTTTATGATGGTATGTTGACTGTTTTGGGCATTCTTTTAGGATTTTTTGCAGTAATTCTTAAGGAAGGGCAGAACTCAGTAAATAGCCATCTTGTTATTCTAACCGGAGTAGGTTCCTCTATATCTATGTTTATTTCAGGTATAACAGGATCATATCTTTCAGAAAAAGCAGAACGGAAAAAAATAAAAGAAGAATTAAATAGAGCTATGTTAATTTCTGATGAAAAAGATGAAGTAGCAGATGAGGGGGTAAAGATGAAAGAGATTGAAAAAGCTATGCTAACAAAATTAAGTAATAATATGGAAATTAATAGAAAAAGCACTCAAAACAAGAAAAAGAAAAGAAGTAAGAGTATTCGAGAAAAAGCTGAAACTTTTGCCACTATAGTTGTATCTTTTGTAAATGGCTTATCACCATTTTTAGGGGGCCTTGTACCATTAATTCCTTTCTTTTATTCCTCAGTAGCAACTTTTTCTACATTTTTTATATCATTTACTATAATTTTAATCTGTATCATTTTACTCGGTGTCTTTTTAGGAGTCATTTCTAAAGAATCTATACCTAAGAATATAATTCAGATGGTTTTGGCATTTGCCCTGACCCTAATTATCTCTATTTTCTTATTAGGTTAAAATATCGTATTAATTATTATCAAAAATTTTATTTTTTGATTTTCATTTATCCATACAACAACATTTATAGGGATTGACATTGGTTTATAATTTTATAGGAATTGACATTGGGTCATTAGCAAGTAAAGTAGTATTAATAAGCGAAGGAAAGTTGGTTGATTATCGAGTTGAAAGATCAACATTTGATTTTAAAAGAGTTGGTAACAATCTTTTCAATGATATCCTGGAAAAAAATAATTTAAATAAAAGTGATGTTTTCATTATGTCAACTGGATATGGACGTAACACTATTGATATTGCTGATGATCGTATTACTGAGATTACTGCACATGCTCGTGGAGCACAATATTTCTTTCCAGAAGCTCATTCTGTTATTGATATAGGAGGTCAAGATTCTAAAGCCATCTTGATATCTAAAAAAACAGGAAATGTTATGGATTTTCAAATGAATGATAAATGTGCAGCTGGAACTGGCCGATTTTTAGAAGTTATGGCTCATGCACTTGAAGTTCCAATCGAAGAAATTGGAGAGCTTGCATTAAATTCAAATAAACCTTCTGCAATTAGTTCTACATGCACGGTTTTTGCTGAAAGTGAGGTTATTTCTTTATTTGCAAGAGGTAC
>JAHQWY010000338.1 GCA_029856445.1 Promethearchaeia archaeon | reverse complement strand
ATATCTAGCAAATGATTTGATTGGGCATGCCGTCGATAAAGATTGGGATTATAGCTGGTATTGGGGTTTCATGCATTATGAATTGATTAAATACTCACCAAGAGAGCGTGAAAGAGCATTGATCCCAGGTTATTCAATTAACTTAGTTTTATCTGCATCATTAATAGCTATTCTCGGAATCGGATACACTATTATAAGAAAAAAGAGACATATGTAGAAGTAAGAATTTATAATAAATTCAAAATTAATTTTTTTTTCCTTTATAATCTTAAGTTTCTTGATAAATGGTATTTATTAAGCTTTAATAAACTCTAGGAAGCTTAAAAAGGATAAAAACAATAGAAAGATAAGAAAAATTCGTATACAAAACTCATGCTTTTTCCTTAAAACAGATTTTGAAATCTTAAAAATTAAGTTTCATATTAATTTGAAAAATTTATAATAAATACAATCCTCAATTATTTTATGACTGAAGCTAACTATTATGAAAATGTACGACAAAAACTACAAATTGGTAGAATAACTGCTCCTAACCACAGAAAAATATTCGAATTGATGAAGATATTCTGGAATGAAGAAGAGATAAAGATTCTGTCTCATTTTAATAATGTTGGTATAAAAATTTCACGGAAAGAATTAGCGGAAAAAACAAATATGTCAGAAGAAGAAATAGAAGAAAAATTAAGAAGATCAGCGAGAAATGGTACTATTAGAAGATCTGGTGAAGATTATAGATTACTACCCATCTCACCAGGTATATTTGAAATGTATTTCATAAGACGTAAAGATTCCCAAGAAAATCTTCATAAAGTTGCAGAGATTTATCGATACATTTTTAAGAACAGGCTAAATCATCCAGAGGATTTGGAGAATGATGATAATATCAGAAGAGGATTCCGTCCTTTGCTTCCATATGACGCTGAGGAGAAGCTAATTAAAATTGATGAATATTTAGATGTCGAGACTCAGGTTCTTCCTTATGAAGTAGTTAGAGATATGATCGATAAGAATGAATCATTTGCGGTTGTACCTTGTCAATGTCGGTTAATTGGCGAATATACGGGCGAACCTTGTAAACACGCACCCGCTGAAATGGGTTGTTTTTTGACTGGAGAAGCAGCGGAAAGACAGATTGCTTACGGGGCAAAGAGACTAACTAAGGAACAAGCAATAGAATTTATTAGAGAAACTGAAAAAGCAGGACTTGTTCATAATACTGTTGCAGATACCAGTAAAGAGACCTCAAGGTGGATCTGCAATTGTTGTAGTTGCCATTGTGGAGTGCTTCTTCCCGCAAAATTATATCATTATAAAGGTGTTTTTCAGACCAATTTTACTCCTGAATTTGATATGTCACTCTGTACAAAATGTGAAATATGCATGGAAAAATGCCCAAACGAGGCAATTTATCATGTTTGGCCAATTAAATCTGATTCATCAGATGAAAAAATGAAAGTCAGAGAAGAAATGTGCATAGGATGTGGAACTTGTGCTGCGAACTGTCCAAATAACGCAATTAAAATGGTAAAAGTAAGAGATGAATACCCTAAAGGAATAAGCTTAAATATTTTTTAAAAAATAGTTATTTTATACGTCTGAATTCCTTTTTTTAATTTAAAACGTAAGCAACAATAACATATTTATTCCTTACACATATGTGTGTTAATAAAAATAACTCTTAGTTGTATCCACATGTATACCGTAAAATAATAAGAGAACTGAATAATAGACCAGTGCCAATTCCTACCGATCTTCTTATTAGTTCTTTGATATATTGGTCTAAAAATCAATAAAGATCTGATTTATTAGCGCCCTTTAAATATTGGCTTTCTATTTTCGCTAAGTGCTGCGATACCTTCCTGTAGGTCTTCGCTATCTAATTGAGGTTGAATAAACGCATCAAATTCCTCCTGTGCTATCCGCATCGCTTTTCTTCCTGCAGTCTCCAAATTCTTGTAGTGTCCGTATTTAATCGCTTTTAGTGTTAAGGGCGCATTGTCACGCAGTATTTCTGCCATTTTGGTAGCTTCTACCATGAGTTCTTCTCTATTTTTTGTTACATGGTTGATTAATCCCACTTCATAAGCCCGTTGACCACTCATTGGCTGCCCCCCCATATAAAATTCCATAGCTATCTTAAAGGGCATATAAGGTGTATATTCCAAAATTCCACCTACAATTCCGACCCACGCTTCACCAAAGATAAACTGAGCATCTTCTGTAGCATAGGTTATATCTGTACCACGAATCGCAATTCCATATCCGCTTCCCGCAACAGTTCCATGTACAGCTCCGACTATGGGTTTCAAGATTTTGGTACCATTCGGGGGAAATGCTTTACGAAGATCTTTTAATAAGCCTTTGTGCCTAAGATCTGCACCAAAACTAAAGTCTGGACCATTTGCACTGAGAAGTGCTACTCTGCTTTCTGTTTCATCCGCAAAACGTTCCCACGCTTCCCCTAAAGCTTTACATAGGGGAGGATCTAGAAGATTTCGCTTTGGATTGTTTAATGTAATATATGCAATCTGATCTTTTACTTCATAAATTAAAACATCATTTGCCATTTTTTTCTCCTTTTTGTAATTTGAATATATTTTTAATAGATATAAATGTCCTATTCTTATTTATAGCTTTTTCAGCTTTATAAGTCTAAGAGGACTTACCTGCCTTCAATGATTTTTATTAATTTCATCTATTGCTATTTTCAAGAAATTTTTTCTAAGATATTTTAAATCTTTACACATAAATTAAAAATTGAAAAATAATATACTAAAACGGGGGATTAAATTTATAAACTCTAAAATGTCAATATAAACAAAAAAAGTTTACATTCTTTAAATGCAAAAAAGAGTTTTGTTTTATGTTAAAAACGAAAATAACTGAAATGTTTGGAATAAACCATCCTATAGCATCGGCAGCTATGGGCCCGTTTAGAACAAATGATTTGTGCATTGCGGTCTCTGAAGCGGGGGGGCTTGGAATGATCTCTCATACAAATGTATCCTCCAAGGGATTTGAATCTAATTATGTTGATGCGATGAAAAAAAATCTTGATTATGTAGTTGAACATACAGATGGGATTTTTGGTTTCAACGTAAGAACATCACGAGTAGAGCCTGGAATGGACAAACTAATCTCCGAAACATCAAAACATATAATGAGAAATCCTAAATTGAGAGAGCAATGTCTTTACGCCCTCACAAGCGCAGGTTCTGCGAGACGAATGCCTGAGAACAAAGATTTTCAGAAATTGAGAGAAAATTCTCAAATTAAACATTTCCATGTTGCTCCAGCACTCTGGTTAGCAGACAAATGTGTTGCAGCGGGATGTGATGGCCTTGTGGTGAATGGATTTGAAGGAGGTGGTCACCAAGCATATGAAAGGGTAGGAGGTGTCCCCTTATTACAACAAATCCAAAAAAAATATCCAGATATAGCAAAGATAGCTGCGGGAGGATTTGCAAATGGTACAGGATTAGCATTAGCACTTGCAGCGGGAGCTGATGGCATATCAATGGGATCAAGATTTATTGCTTCAATAGAAAGTGAATTTCATAAAAATTATAAGGAGATCATACCTCCAGCAAAGGCTCAAGACACAATAGTAAAGACGGGCAATCTAAGTATAATAAGAATGTGGAGAAATAGATATTCTACAGCAAAGGGTTTAATAAAGTCAAAAGAAGAAAAAATAGCCGAGGAACAAGCTCTCCTTAAAAAACGTGCTGTCATGAGTGAAGAAGAATTAAAAGAAGAATATAGAAAAGATTTTATAAAAAATTATGCAATTTATGAAGGTGACGTAGAAAGCGGAATCGTTCCACTTGGTCAGAGCATTGGGGTCATCGAAAGTATTGAAAGTGTGTCGGATATCATCAATAAATGTGTAAAGGATGCAGAAATTTCATTGAAGAAAGCTTCAAATTATATAGTATAAT
>JAHQWY010000337.1 GCA_029856445.1 Promethearchaeia archaeon | reverse complement strand
GTTCCTCCATGTTGGTGTCCGATATTCCCCTCTATATCACCATATAAGAAATTTTGGGGTGTTATTGTCATTTTACTCATAGCTTCACGAAAATCACTCCAGTTAGAAGCTACATTTACCTCTCTAAAACCCTTAATAGTGTCCTCTAGATTTACTTTATAACTAGTCCAGCATAAAGCATATTTATCTGGAAGTTTAATTTTAAAAACTTTGGTCTGGAGTTCAATATACTCTATAACTGGTCCGAACTTGGATAATTTCACTTTAAAATCAATCGGTTCGACATTATCTTGAACTCTTATTGGTTCATCAATTACCTCAAAGTCAACCCATTTCCCATTATACTTGTATTGATTTTCATTCTCAGGATTTATTTCTAATTTAAAGAGATCAACGTTATCAGATGTTACTGTTGTTGCTCCCCAAGCTATGTTTTCATTATGCCCCAATACTATACTAGGAACTCCTGGGAATGATGATCCAATGGCATTTAAATCTGGACAATTTAAGTGCATAAGAATCCATATTGAAGGAAGCATATGTGGTAAGTGAGGGTCATTCGCTAATAATACTGATCCTGATTCCGATTTAAGGGGACTAATAGCCCAACCATTACTCCCTATTGATTTTTCTACTTTTACTCCGACATAGAGAGGAATAATCTTATTTGCCATTTCAATGCCTAAATCATTAATCAATTGTTCACGTAATAGTTCTAATGTATAACTCCAACCTCCTAATCCCCACTCAATAAAACTCATTATTCTAAGGGAATCTTCTAGGTTCCATTCTTGAAGTTTAAGGTTTAAAATAGCAAATTCAATGGGTGGATTTTGAGTTGCTTTTTTAATACCAGCATTAACTCCTTCTATATATGAATTTAAGCCTTGCAAGATCTCATTATTGGGATCTTTCTTCAGATTTTCTACGCAGTTTCTTGCGATTCGATTCAAGCCAATCATTCTATAATGCTTATCTCGATCAATTGTTTGTTCTCCAACAATTTCTGATAATCTTCCTGAAGTAACTCTCTTAAAGAACTCTAATTGCCATAATCTATGACTGGCATGAATATATCCTTGAGTAAAATATACGTCTTCCACTGAGTTTGCATAGATATGTGGGATACCCCATTTATCCCATAATATTTCAACCTCGTCTCGAATTCCCCTAACTTTTTCTGAACCTGATACAGGCGGATATGATTTTTTTACAATATTAAGTATTTCTTCCATCTTTATTCACTATTAGTATGATTAATATTAAATTACATTCTAGAAATATTGTATAAATTAAAAAGGAGATTTAAATGAGTTTACTCTAAAAAATTAAATTTTTAAGGATAATTGACATATTAAGCTAAATCTAAATAATAAGCGGGATACTTTTTTCTATAAAAATTCTAGTTATCAATGGTTCAAGGGAAGGAATATCTTTTATTTGAATTTCTTTGTTTAACCTGTAAAATTCTTTAAAAGTCTGCCAAGTATCTTTATCATCCTGTAATTCATCAATAAAATATTTAATCCTTTGTTGAGCAGAATAAGATTGACCCTTATATACGTAGCACATTAAAAAAGGAGAAATCGAATGCATGAGGAGTGTGTGTTCACCAAAAGAAGCACGATCAAGTCCTTCAGAGAACTTTTCATTAATAAATGAATTGATCGCCGTAAAAAATCCTCCAAAAAGATGATCTTCAAAAACCTGATCCTCTACAAATGATTGAGAGAATATCGGTCTTCCCCCCTCTGAGACAACTAAAAGTAACATAGGGTCTTCATCTAATTGTTCGGGAACATCTATTAATCGTTTTTGGACCATCACCCCTAATTGTTCATTTAACCGGGATAATTCCAGACGTTCAGCTAAAGTTACCTCTTTTTCCTTTAAATTCTCCCATAAATCTAATTTTTTAAGAAGCTTATCATGCTCATTCGAAATTTTCATGGCCAACAATTTAAGTCCGTACTCTTCAGCAATTTGCTGCCCTTTACTCAATAAACGTCGAGCTTTTTTCAAATTCAATGCAACTAAAGCCAATTTGGCTTGTAAAAGATAAGTATCCCCTAAAACCCAATATGAATGTGTTTTCTCGGTTATATTGAATAGTTGAGTAATATATTCATTAATTTCATTTAATATCTCTATATCGCCCGTCGTCTGTAATTCAGTTAGCAATAATTCACATAAGTGAGGGAGAGCTCTAACTTTACCTTCATAACGTGTATCTTCTTTAAGGACTTGTTTTAATAGTTCTTCAGCTATACCACGATTACGTACTCGTGAACTTTTCTTCAATAAGATAGCTTTATCAAGAAGATACATTAAATTTAATTCTTCTTTAACTTTTTCATTGTTAATTTCGTCTATCATTTGCTCAAGTTGATCTAAATTTACCTGTGCTTTCCCAAGATCACCCTTTTCAATCAATGTTTGGATTAAATAATCATATGCATTAATAATAAAGCTTGAAATACCCAAATCCATAAAACCTGCCACAGATTGCTCTGAAAACCCTAAAGCGCGCTCGACATCTCCTTTCAATCTATAAGTCTCCCCCAAATTATTAAAAATAGCTGGGATAAACCACTTGTTATTAAGTTCCTTGAATAATGTCAAGCTCTGCTCATAAAATGTAATATTACGGTCTAATTCCCCCTTAAAACTGTAAAACAACGCCTTTTCAAAAAGGCTCCACGCAATAATAAACTTTGTATTACTTTCTTTTCCAATAGTTAAAGCATGTTCTATATAATCGAATGCAAGGTCTAGTTCCCCCTTGTAGATCATAAATATTCTCGCAATTATTAAAAGGGTTATAGCAACATCACATTTATCACCAAATTCTTCTAACAATGCTTGACACTGCTCCAAATACTCTAATGCCAAATTTGGGTTATTCCGAAAGAAAAATCTTCCTTTAAGGAGCATTAAATGAGCTTCTCTTTGTTTGTAATCTTTTTTTTGTTCCTTTGGCAGTATTTTAAACAATTCTTCTCCTTGGGTAATTATTTTCTCAGCTTCCTCTAAATTACCAGACAATATTAAAGCTAAAGCCCAATAGTATAGAGCATCAATCGATAGTAAACTTTTTCCTAATCCTACACTCTCCTTATAAGTTTGCTCAGCAAGCTCGTTAAGCTCTTTATATGAATATTGCTGGGATAAAATGTTGCACTTAAGTAAATGCCATGATACTAATTCATAGTAAGACTTTTTTCCTCCTTTCTCGAAATTTCTTAATATATGGAAGACTTCTTCAAATTTGCCTTCATTAGCAAGCTTTTTTGCGCGAATTAAATTTTCAGGTTCTAAATAAGTCATATATTTTTTTATAAATTATAGGTTTAAAAACTTGGATTATAACTTTTTAACTTCTATTACTGAAATAAGCTAATTATAGTTTTAAATGTAATTAAAATTAAAGAAATATCTAGCGATTTGACATTCTAGGGTTATCTCTTTCTCCCTATCATTTGTAAGTGACTATTTAAACTCTCAATTTCCTTTATTCCATTTTTAACTCACTTAGATAGGAATATGTATATATTACTATTGTGTGAATTAAAAGGAATACCAATTATATTCTAAACTAATCAAAGGGAGCACTATTTAGCATTTCCTGTTAATCATAAATCAAGAGATTTGTTGTTTAATAATCTCATTAACCTCTTTCAAATTTTCCAAAGCAATAAGATATTTCCCTTCCATAAATAGATATATCGCATCACTCGCAGGTTTTAATAACTCAGTTCTCTTCTCATCATTAAGTTTAGAAACATTAGAAATTAATTCTTGACCGATTTTAATAGTTTCACCCCAAATTGATTTAAAATTTTTTGGGAATCTTGGAATTCTATTCTCTACACTAGATAACGAACTAAATTTTTTATGGGGTTCTTTTTGATACCAATATGCTACACTTGAATAATCATTTTCA
>JAHQWY010000049.1 GCA_029856445.1 Promethearchaeia archaeon | reverse complement strand
TGTAATATTTGTGGTCATTGTATCGCAATTTGTCCTGAGGATGCTATTATCACTAAAGATTTAAATGATATTGAGACGTTTCCAGGAATCGATTCACCTGAGACTCTTGTTCAATATGAGAATATATTTAAACTTCTTCGAGCTAAACGATCAATAAGGCATTATAAAAAGAAAAAAGTTCCAAAGGAATTAATTGAAAAGGTCTTCGAAGCAATGAGATATGCTCCAAGCGCTTCAAATGCCAGAACATGGCGATATGTAATTCTCTCTGATCCTGAAAAAATTGAGGCGTTGAGCGATGAGATAGTGAAAACTCAATATCAGTATATGGGATTTCAATCATCAGAACAAGCACTTAAATATATGAAATCCATAGGTCGAGGTATTTTTTATAATGCTCCTCATGTAATTGTTTTATATTATAGGGTTTTTGAGAAAAATTCAGTAATGATTGGATTACGAGCAAACGATGCGGGAATTGCTTTAACTTATGGAATGTTAGCTGCTGAAAGTCTTGGCCTAGGAAGTTGTTGGATTGGGATGATTCAAGGAGCTGTTCCTATGAATAAGGAGATTTTAAACATTATAGGAATAAAAGGTATGGTACTTGGAGCTTTCACGTTGGGTTATCCTGCTGTGAAATTTCGTAGAACCGCTCCGCGACCACCACTTAAAATAAAGGGATTGGATTAAGTGCGACCTGAATTTTTTCCTATGTGTTAAGGAATTTTAATATTAAGAATTTTATGTGAGAAAAATTTCAGTGAGTAAGGTTTCCAATATTGGAATATCGTTTAATTCGATTACTTGACTCGCTTTTTTAAACGTATTCAGTGTTTTCATAATTGAAGCATTATTTCTTATGCGATCGATAAAAACCATTAATTTTTCTTTAGCAGAGTAGATCTGACCTTTAAATAAATAACAAATTGAGAAATCTTCTATAGATTCGATAAGTACTGTATATTGCCCGAATTTGGCGCGATCAAGACCCTCAGAGAATATTTCATCACTAATTGAACTGAATGAAGTTAGAAATCCTCCAAAAAGTTCATCGTCAAATTTCCATTCTTCAGCAAAAGGATAAGAGAAGATTGGAACTCCACCTTCTGCAATAATTAAAAGTACTACTGGTTGCTCTTCAACTGATACTGTTGGTCTGAATTCTTTTTCTTTCTCAATTTTGCTTGATGCTTGATTAAGTTCTTCTGACATTTGCCGTACCTCACCTAGTCTAGGTGACTCACTTGTTTCAATTGGGCATGTTGGAGCTACAATCCCAATAGTGCTTCTCGAAATAGAAGGTTCTTGTAAAGTACTTAGTGCGGAAAATAGGGTTGTTTCTTCTTTTTCTACTCTATTTAATCGATCTCGGACTTCTTTTTCTTTTTCTTTGTAACCCGCTTTACCAAATAATTCAAGAGCAGACTTCAAATATTCAGAACCTATTTTTAGAAGGTTTCCCTTCTTATTTAGATCAGTTTCTTCGTCTGCTTTTATTAACTGCCAAGCTGCATCAAAATATATTGAAGTTGCTTGAGCCCAATCTGCACCACTTTCAAATCCACCTTTTCCGTATAATGAAGCCGCTTGACTCAGCATAACTTTTACTTTAGGATATAATTGCTCTTTGACTTCTGTATTAAAAGTTTCATCAAATTTACATCCTAATTCTAATGATTGACAAAATGCGGAATTTGCCGATGATAAGAATTTGAGTTTGGAATCAGAGAAAAGATTACTTGCTCTTGTAAATAATTTAGCAGCTTCAGCAAATCTGGTATGTTCTTCATACTTTTCAGCTAGTTCCATACTCTCCCATGCTCGACAAAGAAAGTATATAGCTTCTAATTCTTTACGTTCACGTTCTAACTTGAAACGCATACAAACACCTCGAAATTTTGAGGCAGCCGTAGCGAATAGCTCTGCAGCGGTAGTATGTTCTCCTTTCCTTCCTAAAATTCGTGCACTCTCAAGATTTATTCTAGCTGAGCAGTAGTTTATTCGAATATTCGCTACTTTCATAAGTTTATCAATTCTTGTTAGTTCGTTTTTTGCCTTTGATTGGTTATAGGTTTTCTCAAGATTTTTAATAGCCTCTTCAAATGCTTTTATAGTCATCTCATAAATTTCTATGGCTTTTTCTTGCTGCTCTTGTTTACTAACGTGTTCGGCCTCCTCCAATAATCCCCATGCTTTATAATAAGAGGCTTCATAGGTGTACCTATCAATTTCTTTTAAAGTATTACTTGCATTGATATAAAATTCTTTAGCTTGTATGTGATTTTCACTTTTATGATTTACCTTCGCATTTTCAATCAAGTTCCATGCGGAGGAATAAAGCATTTTTTCTGTTATTCTATTTATCAATGGTTTAAACTCTATATTTTGCAATGCTTCTTTGTAAATTTGCTCTGCTTGTTGGTAATTTTTCGCGGAACTCATATGGTTTCCTAATCTATCTTCTATACGAGCAAGATAATGATACGCATTTGCTGCATAAGATTTATATCCTCTGTAGACACAATCATTTATTACTTTATTAAATATATCCTTCGCATCTTTTAATACCCCAAAATTTTCTGATAATATTCCTAATTCTTCTAGAAGAAGACCCAATCTTAATTGTGCTGTAATTATACCAGTTCGGGATTCTATAGTGTGTACTATATGTTTTTTCGAAGCTTCAACAGCAATAGTTAAAAATTTTATTTTATCTTTCTCATTTTGGGCAACATCACTTAGGGTTTTATAAGCGTTATATTTTGTAAGATACAATGAAGCGCGCCAAAAACCTCCTTTTGCTTGTTCTCCAAGCGCATAAGTGCGATCAGCATAACCAAGCATTTTCTTAAGATATAATTCTTGCTGTTCTGTATTATCCGTAAGTAAGGCTAACTGTGAATATAAAGTAACTAAAATCTCAAAGATTTCTATATACGTAAGTGGAGTTGGGGATCCTGGTGGGAAGTTTTCCAAGTGTTTTTCACCATATTGAATTCCTAGTTCAGCATAAGTTTTTCTTTGTTTGATACTAAAAAAGTTTAAGCGTGCCATTGAAGCATAATAAACCGTTATAATTCTTGTATAACCACTTGAATATCTGAAAATTCTTGAAAAGTTTATTCCCACTTCCTCGATTTCTGATATATCACGTGCCATCCTTTTTTGAAGATATTCAAGATTTCCACTGAATAATGCCCACCAATCTAACCAGAATGTACTAGAAAATATTATTAGTTTATCTTGTATTTTTCTGCCAATTTCTAAAGTATTTTTTAATTGATTTAATCCTTTTTTAAAGTACTCCTGTTGTTTCCTCTCATCTTCAATATAATGGAAAGCAAAAAAATAATTATCTACACCTGATATTCGATTAAATATTGCTGAGGGAATATATTCCTTTTTATTTTCGATAAGTTTCAACGCGTTCTCAGATTCGACCAGTAATCCTTTGAATGTATTTCTAAATTCTGGAACTCCTCTAAATTCTATTACTTGGATTAGAGCTGTCTGCATTCCCAGACAAAAACTTAATGATCGACTAATAAGTTTAATATTTCCAAGTTCTTTTGAGATTTTCAAAGCTTCATTAGCAAATTTAATACCTTTCTGAGAGAGTTTATAATATTCTTCGAAGCTAGTACTGGAAGCCAACAATGATGATATAATATCATCAGAATTTGTTAAATTACGAGCAAGATTTTCTTTTTCACCTTGTTTTCTATAAAAATCAATTAAATGCATCACTAATTCGAGTGCTTTTTCAGCAACTTCATTCAATTCAAGAAGAGAGGTGGCAGTCCATAATTTATTTTGATATTGACCTAATTTACATTCCATTGCACCTTCATTGTTATTAGATTGATTAAAAAACATTTCAGCTGTCGCAAAATGCTTAATAATTAATTTTTCATATCTTATCATTTCTTCTGCTGTATTTACAGTGCGAACAAAAAACATATATGCATTTGCTAACTTCATGTATGTTTGGGCTGCCTCTTCTATCTTTTTTTTGTTTAAATATGAATTTGCAACTTGTTCATAAAGTTTTAGCGCTTTCGACCAATCACACTCTTTTTCAGCAAGCTCAGCCTTTTCTAATAACTCCTCCTCATTCTGTTCAGTCAACATAGTGTACCAAAAATAGATATAATATGCATATAAATTTATAAAATTGAATTTAAATTTCGATGAATGATTAAAATACAGATAGTTGACTTAATATTTTTTTAGTTTTTTTATAACCCCATATCAAGTAATTTTTGCATAATTTCCTGTTTTTTCTTTCCCTTCAAATCAAACCATTTATAAAAAATCAAGGCTCCAATTATACAAAATAGAAAGGGAAATAACCCTTGTATTAATCGAAGTCCCAATAATGCCTTTTGGCTCGGATCAACAGGCTCATAAGCAGTAATAATATGTATAAATGCTATAATTAAACTTTGAATTGTTACAGAGATTTTCAAGAAAAAATTCCTAACTCCTAATAACGTGGCTTGTTGATGTTTTTGAGTCTTAACAGCAATTTCATCGTAGCAGTCAGCAAATATGGGTGATAACATAATCAAAAACATCGCAACTGCTACACCTCTAAAAATTGCAGTCAAAAAAAATTGAAATACATTCACAATAAATAAGTTAAACAAAATAATTAATCCAAAGATAGTTAATCCTAGTGAATACATGGTTGAATTTTCAATTTTTTTTGTTAAATAAAACCATATTGGCATTGTTATTAATGAAGAAATGAGCATTAGTAGTGATTCTATAGTTCTAATCTCTTGTTTTGAATTTAAAACATCATCTACAAAATTAAATGAATTCATACTCACCAATCCCATTGCTACCATAAAAAGAATATATGTAAACAATGCTAGCATGAAATTTTTTTGTTTTATAGCGATTTTCATGGTTTTGAAGAAGGGGATTTTCTCGGCATTTTTATAACCTATAATGAATCGTTCTTTTATTGCATCACTTTCTCTTGATCCAGGAATAAAAACCAAGAAGGATACACTTAAAATAATAACACTTACCAATGCCGCAATTTTGAATGACCTAATATTTTCAGATACAATTATTTGCGACCAGATTGTGATTGCCAAGAAATTTGCTATAAAAGTAAAGATTTGAGTTGAAAATCCTGCCTTTACACGTTCCTTATCACCTCTAAATTGAGCACCAAAAGATCCAAAAGAATGTGTTTGAAGGAGTGAATAAGATATGTCAAAAAGACATACTATTAAGCTATAATAAATTAAAATTGGAATGACACTTTCTATCCCTGTTACTTCTGGTGGTGTAAAAAGCAAGAAAAAGAATACTATCGTTGGAATCCCTCCAATGATGATCCAAGGGGTATGAAAACCCCTTTTCTTTGTCCATTTAAAAGGTTTATCCGTGAAATATCCTAAAAGAAGATTAGTTATCATACTCCATAATGTATAAACTACATTAGTAATTGCCATATATATTGGCCACAACGACTCGATACTAATTAAACCAAGTTCTACCTCATAAAATGTCCAAACATAAGAATTGAAAGCCACCATAACAAAAATATTCAGAAAATACCCCATAGAAAAAGTAAACAATTTAGCGTTTGAAGCTCCTTTCAAACTATCAGATTTTGGGGTTTTACCGGATGCGTTCATTTTGGTATTCAACAAAATTTTCTTGTAATTATTTATTTCACTTTATTATATATTAAAGTATCCAAGGAACAATAACAAATAGATAGAATCTAATTAAATTATGAATTTTATTTTATAGAACATTAGAACAAATTTTAATAATAAAAAAAATGAATTTCATATTAATTTTGGATGAGATTGCTTAAAATAGGCTAAATTAAAAGGAGGGATAATTTATTCGGTTACTTGAATATGAAAGTAAAAAAATTTTCAAAAGTTTTGATATTCCATTAGCAAAGAATATTATTATCGAAAAAGTAGAAGATATAGAAGAAGAAGTAAATCAATTCACATTTCCTGCTATTATTAAATCTCAAATTGCAATTGGGAGCAGAAAAAAAGCAGGATTGATAAAGATTGCGAATTCTAAAGATGAAGCTATTTCACTTTGTAAGGAATATTTTAGTAGGGAGGTTGCGGGATTTCATGTGGAAGCGATTCTTATAGAAGAATTGGCTCAAATTGAGCATGAGTATTATTGCTCGATCGCTTTAGATACCTCAGGAAGACAATTTTATATTATCGCCAGTAAGGAAGGAGGAATTGACATTGAAGAAGTATCTAGAACTAATCCTGATGCAATAATAAAGGAAAGTTTTACTTTAAGTGATGGTTTATCAGAAGATCTTGCTACTAAAGTTTCAAAACAGTTGGGTTTTACTAAGGAAAACTTGGATTCTGCAATTTCATTATTTATAAAATTATGGGAGATTACGAAAAATGTTGAGGCACAGCTAGTTGAGATAAATCCATTAGTTCTTACTCCTTCCGGACTAATAGCAGTTGATGGAAAAATGATACTAGATGATGATACGGCATTTCGACAACCAATTGTTCAAGAGTTACAAAATAAAAAGCTTTCCCAACTAGAAAAATTAGCTAAAGAAGCAGGATTTTCATTTGTGGAGCTCTCAGGTGAAATTGGTATTTTGGCAAATGGAGCAGGATTGACAATGGCATTATTGGACGTTTTGTCAGAAATAGGATTAAAACCTGCGAACTTTTTAGATGTTGGTGGGGGGGCAAGCAAAGAACGGGTATACAAAGCATTAGAATTACTTTTTAAAATGAATCCGAAAGCTGTTTTAGTAAATATTTTTGGTGGAATTACTCGTTGTGATATAGTTGCCGAAGCTATAATTCAAGCTTTAGAGGATTTTGAAGATACACCACCAATGGTAATAAGATTAATTGGTACAAATGATAAGGAAGGAATTTCACTTCTTAATGATGCAGGAATTACAGCTTTTCAAAATGTTTTGGATGCAGTATATAAAGTTAAAGAGGTTGTAGGAGAATAAAATGTACATAAGTGAAAATTCTAAGGTTGTAGTTCAAGGTATCACAGGGAATCAAGGAATGTTTCATACTCGATTAATGTTAGATTATGGAACTCGTATAGTTGCAGGAGTTACACCAAATAAGGGGGGACAAGTCGTTTATGATATCCCAGTTTTTGATAATGTGGAAATGGCAGTAGAAGAAAAAGGTTGTGATACTAGTATTATATTTGTCCCAGCACGATTTAGCTTTAATGCGGTTAAAGAAAGTTTAAATGCAGGAATAAAAATGACATGTGTTATCACTGAAAATATTCCTGTTTTTGACATGATTAGATTAACTGAAATAGCTCATGTACGAAATTTACATATTGTCGGACCAAATTGTCCTGGTATGTTGATCCCAGATAAAATTAAATTAGGGATAATGCCCGGTGATATGTGTCATTATGGTAATGTAGCAATTATTTCAAAAAGCGGAACCTTATCTTATGAAATAACAAAAGCAATAGGAGACACGGGAATTGGTGTTTCTGCATATGTTGGAATAGGGGGAGATCCTGTTCGCGGGACAACTATGATAGAAGCTGTAGAATATTACTCTAACGACTCTAATACTAAACTTATTGTCCTAATAGGTGAAATTGGAAGTGATGAAGAAGAAAAAACCGCTGAATTTATTAAAGAAAATGTATCAAAACCTATAGTCGCTTATATTGCAGGTAAGAGTGCTCCTGAAGGTAAGCGAATGGGCCATGCTGGAGCAATTATCTCAGGTGATTTCGGTACAGCTCAAGGTAAAATTAGAGCTCTCATAGAAGCAGGGGTTCGAATTGCGGAAACTCCCTGGGATGTACCGAAGTTAATTGGAGAAATACTTTAGTTAGAATTTTCTCATTATTTCTAATTAAATTATTAATGAAAATTATATTCAATACACCTAGATAATATGATGATTTAGCAAATAGTAATAATTTTGAAATAAAATTTATAGAAATCAAATGAGTGAATAATATTCATTTATTTAAATATGAATCTGTAAATTTAGTGTAATGAACTGCTTGTAAAATCATATTAAAATTTAAACAAATGAGATATATATCACTATATATTCATGAATTATCATATAAGTTGTATTAACTAGTAAAATTTTTTACTATTAATATGATCATAAGTTTTAAATATTTAGTTATATCTAAGAATATAGAAAAATATATATAATATAAATAAAATATAATTTAAAAAATATATATACTATAAATAAAATATAATTTAATGAGAAGATGTTACACGCGAAACAAAAAGGAAAAATACAGAAACGAATATTGAGAGTAAATCTCATATTGATAATTGCTCCAATGATTATTTTATCAATCTTTGCTTTTTCTCAGATCAGTGCTTTAGGAGGAACCATTGGGCACGATGCGAAAAATAGCATTAAGATAGAGGGATTCAAAGCGCTTCAAAACAAATCAATTGATACAGCAAATTATGTTAATTCTTGGTTTGATCACACATCAATTGATTTAAATCGAATAATAAGTTATAATGAAGATTTATTTAATAATAGAATAAACATTTCAGAGACTAGACTTTCTTATCATCAGTCTGGAATACCAATTCTTCCCAAATTACTCTATTCAAGTAAATATAATAAATATATAAATACAACTTTTTCGGATTTTACAAATAGTACTTTAATTAATATGTTTGTAAGTCAATTGATAAATAAATCTGCTTATTTAGATTATATCTTTAGTCCTATATACGAATCTAATAATGTCTACATAACATTAATTGCAAGTTATGAAGACGGTATCACACGAGTCTTTCCTTTTATTAATAATTCGAGATCTATAAGCCAAAACATGAATACTGAAGAATGGTATAATATTACTAAAAGTTTAGACGGTCAAACCTATTTTGGAACTGTTAATCAATCCTTAATTGGACCTGCAATATTGATATCACAAGCAGCTCTATATGATAACAACAGTATTATAGGATGTTGCAGTATTGAGGTCGAATTATCTTCACTACGAGAATATCTGAGCCAAATAAAAGTTCACGAAACTGGATATACTGTGATGATAAATAAAGTTGGTAATGCTATTATTCACCCTGATGTACCAAACACAAGTATAGGGTCTCCGATTGTAGATTTAGAAGTAAATACAACTGATTTTTATTCGATTATAGATAATATCATTGATGGAGAGCGTGGTATAGATACTTTTGAAAAAAATGGTCAGACATGGATTATATCATATACTCCTATTGGAAAGGGAGGTTATTCAATTGCTACAATCGTTCCATATTCAGAGATAATTGAATCAGGAATTAATCTACAAAATTCTATTTCCGATTTAAACATACCTATGATTACAATTTTTATCATTGTTTTAGTAATTTTATTCTGTATGATCATTATTGCTATTTTGATGATGTCAAAAAGAATCACCAGGCCAATTACACATTTAACTGATTCAATTGATAATATGGTTAGAGGTGATTTAACTAAAGAAATTCCAATTAAAAGAAAGCGTAGAAGTAATGAAATAGGTGTTCTTGCACAGTCCTTTCAAGCTCTGCTAATCACAATGAGATTAGGAAATGAAAGTTATTATCAAGGTAATAATTATCTCGCCTTTAAGAATTATTCTGCAGCTTTACAATTATTTAAAACTACACAGAATTTAAAGGGGCAAGGTATATGTTGGAATAATTTAGGAAATATATTTCGTAATTGGGCTGAATTTGACAAATCTAAAAAGGCTTATGATAAAGCTATAGAAATTGCGAAACAAACAAATGATAATGCAGGATTAAGTTCAAGATTAAATAATAGGGGTCTTCTTTTCCTATCAGAGGGAAACTTTGATTCAGCAGAAGACGATTTTATAAATGCTCTCAAAATAGATGAAAAAATGATTAGTAGTGATAGAATTGCTACTAGAAAGCGAAATCTTGGTATATTAAATCTATTAAAAAATGATTTGGATAAATCAAGTAAATATCTTAATGATGCTATCAATATCGATTCAGAATTATCCTTTAAATCCAATCTTGCTGAAGACCATTTTCAAATTGGACGCTTGGAGCTTGTGAAGAAGAATGTTGAAACTGCTGTTCAAAATCTTGAAACAGCATTATATATAGCAGAAGAATTTGGGAATTATCCATTAATGATGAATATCTTAAAATTACTTATAAATATTTATGATGAACAGGATAATACTGTCCTTCTACACAAAACAGAAGCAAAATTAGGCAAAATCAGTGATATAGTTATACGGAAGAAAGACGTTATCTTCGTAATTGATCAATCAGGTAGTATGGGGGAACAAAACAAAATTAGAGCTGCAAGAAAAGGAGCAAATGAAGTATTTGACACAGTTATTAACCCTGCAGATAATATCGCTATAATTGGATTTCATTCTGAAGTAAACCATATCTTATCTTTAACTAAAAAAGGAGGAAATGTTGAAAAAATTCAAGAGATTTTTAAAGATATTAGAACTACACCATACCAAACAGCTTTCTATGATGCTCTAGGATTAGCTATTGAGATGTTAAATAATTCACCAATAGAAAATCAAAAATGGATAGTTGCCCTTACTGATGGGCTTGATAATTTTAGCAAGAAATATTCAGCAAGAACACTTTCTCGATACATTACTACACTTGATTATCCCCTCAATATCATTCTCATAGGTGTTGGGCGAGAACTTAGAGAAGTTTTTACAGAAATGAATTTAATTGTTAATTCATCAATTCGAGGTAAATACATACCAATCTATTCTGAACAAAATCTATCAAAATTGATAACAGATGCTTTTAAACTGGTTAAAGAAATTATGGCATCATCAGAAATAGAAGGATTTACTCCTGAGGAGAAGTAAGAGGTGATGAAATATGAAAAGTGAAAGAATTAAAAGAATTGGCATAAGGCAAGTGATTTTGTTGAATTTTGCTTTATATACAATCATTGCATTAGGAACTGTAGCAGCAACATCAGGAATATTTATTGGAGTTATAAATAATACAACTTCAAATCAAGTGATAAATACTTTAGAAACACAAGTTAAATACGATATGGAAAATAAAACATTCAGTAATTCTCTTATTATTCAATCGCAATTAGAAAACGTAGCAGAAGATTTAAATGGATTAGCTAATTCAATTTCAAATATTTTTAAAAACCCATTCGAATTTGGTTATCGTAAATCATTTTATCATGTAGAAATGCTTCCAGTAGGTACAAGAAAATTTGACGGTTCAATAGTGAGTTCTACTGAATATTATCCCGAAAATATACCTCCTGATTCAGAATATAATCCTAAACTTGACTTAAATGCGTCAAAAAGTTATTCACACTATTTGATTTATGAAGATAGTTGGAACGCTATCGGTCAAAATGAATATAATCTGAGTGGTATTCATGGTGAAATCATTAACCGAACAGCTCATTTAGATCCAATTATGAAAGAAATATTAGATAATAATCCTCATTATTCTTGGATTTATATGGAATTTGAGATAGGTATTCAAAGAACCTATCCATGGTCAGGTGTTGATACAACAATTTTTGGTACAGCAACAGAGCCTCCCTTTGATTATAAAACTGATGATTGGTATATTGATGCTAAATCAGCAAACGGTAATATTGTATGGACAGCACCTTATATAGATCCATATCTCGGATGGATAGTTACAATTTCCCGTGCAATTTATAATGGAACTATATCCCCTGAAGATTTTTTAGGAGTAGTTGGAATTGATTTTACACTTGAAACAATATCTCAAACAGTAGGAAATATTAAATTATTTGATACTGGATATGGATTTCTAATTGACCAAGATGGTGAAGTTATATCTCACCCTAATGTAATTTTTGACCCTGGAGATGAAGAAGCCGTGCTTATTAATGATATTGAACCTATATCTCTAGATTTATTAAGTCAAATGACTAGTGGAACTTCTGGTTTTTCTGAAATTATAAAAAATAGGAAAGTCTATTATTTAGCGTATACACCAATTAATATATCTGATTATTTCTTAGGAATTATAGCCCCATCTGAAGAAGTTTTAGCACCGGTTAAAGCGTTACAAGATAATCTAAATCGAAATCTTACTATTCAGCTTTCAATTATATTTATTATTCTCGCAATTATAGTTGTTGTTGTTTTAATGGTGGGCTTAAAAATTTCTGATTCTATAGTTAAACCGTTACGAAAGTTGACTAAGCTTGCTTTACAATTGGCTACAGAGGATATGAAAAAGACTGCATTGGAAAAATCCGAGTTTTTTGAGGAATTAGATGATATTATTGAAAAAGACGATGAGATAGGTGGTTTATCTCGATCTTTTAAGAATTTAGTTTTAATGGTACGAGAAGAAACTAAATCCGAAGAAAAAGAAAACAACAAATCGAGACAGGATAATCAATAAGAGATACAGAATGCTTTCAATAAAAGATAAGAATTATAAATATATTTTTTTTTAATCATTAACAATAAACTAATAAAAAAATGAAATGTTATAGCCATATATTATTAATCCAAACAAAAAAGGAAAGGAATTAAAGTATTAAGTGAATGTTGAAAAATAAGATTAAAATTCAAGTTAAATGGGAAGTCAAATTTAAAAAACCGGTGTATTCTTGTTCAATTTCTAATATATTAGGGGATGATTTACCAGAAATTATTGGATGCTCTTTTGATGAAACGATGCGAATATACAATTTACAAGGGAAACAAATTATGGTTTCTGAGTTCTCATCAAAGATTACAACCTTTTTAGTAGCACCAATTACAAATGATAAAAATGTTGAAATATTATCTGGAGATGTAAATGGAATTGTGAGATTATTAGGAAAGCAAGGAAACCTCATTTGGAACACAAATCTTAAATCTCCAATAATATGTAGCGACATTGGAGATTTTTTTGGAAATGGAATTAATGAAATCATATTAGGACTTCAAAATAATAAATTAATCTTTTTAAATGAAAAGGGACAAATAATAGAGGTTTTTAAAGCACCAAATGGAATTAAAGATTGTACAATAATAGAAAATTCAGAAAATTTTCTTGGTAAATTAATAGTGCTATTAAAAGATGGAAAGGTTATTAATTTTGATAAAAATGGGCGATGGCAAGAAGTTTTTCAATTAAATGATGATACAATATGTATAAAATATAATAGAATATTCGAGAATCAAATACTAATAATTGGAAATAAAAGTGGTGCTCTTAAATTAAGTGATTTTGAGGGGTATATTTTAGGGGAAACTTCTCTAAACAACAAAATTAGAAGTGTGAATCGATACTTGCCAATCACAGATAATATTAATAATAAATTTATCACTGTAGCAGCAGGGAATTCACTTTACCTATTTGAATTATTTAAAACAAACAAAAAAATTGAAGGTACTTCTATAAAAAAGTCAAAAAAAACATTAACTGATATAACATCTGTAAAGGCAGAACCAATATTGTCTAATCAAACTATAAATTATGTTACAGAAGAGCATATCGATAAAAATATAGAGATACCACAAACTCAAGAGGAAAATGAACAACCCAAATTCACTCAAAGAAAAAAAATTAAAAATTATTCACACGGAGAAGGAGTAAAAGTACAAAGAGGAGGTCAAATTGAAGGAAGCAAATACATCTTTAAAGTTAAGATAGTAAATGAAAGAGAGTATAATATTACTGATGTAAATATACAAATTTTATCCTATCCAGAACAAAGTTTAACACTAATCCAAGAAAAAGCAGAGTATGATAGTCGAATTACAAATCCTGATCGTATAAAAATTCATAAAATTACAAAAGAAGGATTTTTTAGTCCACGATTTATCTTTTTACCTAAAACAGACTGTGTTAAAGGTACTATTAGAGCAGTTATAAATTTCCTTAATGAGAGTGATGAAGTAGAAACTATTATAATGGAACCTTATGAAATAAAAGTAATTTGTGGATTACTGCAGCCAAATCCAATAACTGTTGAAGAATTTGAAAAATTCTCTCAAGACATCATTAATTTTCAAAAAGTTGGAGAAGAAATTGAAGTCTTAATAGAAGCCAGTCAACTATATGAAAAATTAGTAGTTATTTTAGAAACAAAAAATTTTTTTATCGTGGATACTGAAAAAAAAATGATAGGTGATAAATTATTTGGTTCAGTAAAAGCATTTGCTAAAGGAACTTATAGCAAAAATAAACTAGGACTTCAAATTACATTAACAGGCATCAAAAACTCTAAGAAATCACTTCTCAAAATTGAAACTTTTTCTCAAGATATTGACATGAGTCCTGCTTTAATTAATGAAATCGAGAATTCAATAGCTCCTAAAAAGTGTCCTGAATGCAATTATGATATTCCTCCAGAACTCTTGCGACGACTCCTTCAAGGTAAAGTAACTTACTGTGAAAATTGTGGTGCTTCATTATTAGATTGAGTTTTTATTTAAAATTTTTAAAATAATCCATAATAAATCATCCAAAATTTTATTAAATAGTTCAACTTATTTACTAAATTATCATATATAAACGAGCTTTCGATTTAGTTTAAGAATTAAATAAAAAAAAATTAGACTCTAATTAATCAATAAAAATAATAAAAAGAAAATTATAAAAGTGGAAAATTTTGGAAAAAGTTGCAATTATAGGAATTGGAATAACTCCCTTTAAAGCGCGTTTTCTTGATAAAGCCTATTTTGAATTAGCTTATGATGGAAAATGAGGAGGGGATAAGCAAAAAATGAACAATGAATTTCAAGCGCATGAGATAAGAGATATAATAAAAATAAATTATAAATATTCATTAGGAGGTCAATCCAAATTCTTTTTAGAATTGATGAATAATAAAAAAATTTTAGGCACAAAATGTACGAAATGCGGGAAAATTTGGATGCCTCCAAGAATTAATTGCTCTGATTGCTATGTTCCTGCTGAATGGGTTGAGGTAAAAACTACGGGCACCATAGAAGTTAGCACAATAGTATGGTATACAACTTCAGCCTTTATTAAAAAAATACCCTATGGTACAGCTTATGTGAAATTAGATGGTGCAGATACTGCTTTATTACAAGGCATTTTTTCAGAAAACTTGGTACCATCAAAAATTAAAAAAGGAAAGCGTGTTAGGGCTGTATTCCAAAAAGAAAGAGAAGGAAAAATGACTGATTTCTTCTTTGTTCCTGAAGATGAATACTTAAATTGGATTAGTAAACCTGAATATGAAGGAGGAGAATAAAATTTGGGAGTTGCATTTGAAAGTTTAGAGAAAATAATATGGAAAATGAATCAAATTCCTAAAGCTTTACAGGTGTTTGTAACAGATATTGATGGCAAATCTGTGAATTGGAATATAAAATTTCAATTCAATTTAGATAATGAAGATTCATTTTATCTAGAAATCAAAGATCAGCAATTGTCTATTAATCTTGGAACTTCCGAAGATTCAGAAATCGTCATGTCAGGAGATAACAACGCATTAACAAAAATCTGCCAAGGTCAAGGCGATTTCACCCATGCTATAAGCCGTGAGGAAATTAAAGTAGTAGAAGGTAAAATTATGGATGTTATTAGACTTACACGAGCAATAACAATTGTTTTAAAAGCAGAATAATATTTTAATAATATTAATCTGTACTATATTGTTTTCAA
>JAHQWY010000336.1 GCA_029856445.1 Promethearchaeia archaeon | reverse complement strand
ATCTTTCTAAAAGGGGTTCCCAAAACATTTCACTAAATTCTCCTGAAGTTTTTACTTCCGTAATTTTTAGTTTTACTGCTCCCGTAGGGCAACCATTATCGCACGAACCACAAAATATACATTTTTCCTCGTCTACAACTACATTTGGGACAGTCTCCCAACCTTTATCAGATTTCTCTGGAAGTGAAATTGCGAAAGATGGGCATACTTCATAGCAAGTTTGGCATCCCCCAGGGCATTCTTCATCAACTATACGTATTTCCCCGTTAGTATATTGTTTAGCAATTCTTTCAATCCCATTAAAACTTGTCACCTTCTTGGCTTCAAATTCTAATTTGGGAACTACCTTCTGAGCTACTATAGGAATATCATTAAGTTCTATAGTTTCTCCATTCTTTTTAAGAGTTAAAGCTGAAAAAGGACACATAATTACACATGTACCACAGAAAACACATTTTTTGGGATCATACACTTCAGGTATAATATCTTCCAATGTTGGAAAACGACGGGATGAACCGACTGGTCCTCGAGAAATAGCTTCTTTAGGACAAACACGTGCACAAGTTCCACACCCCACACATTTGGTTCTATCCAAAATTAATTCTAAACTTTCTGTTAGAAATTGTACCTTGACATGTTCTAATTCTTTACTAATGGATCTTGAAATTTTTGGAAATGAAATATTTTACACCTCACTTTACTTCTACTAATTTTATTTCTATTGCAGAAACAGGACAGAATTTTACACATACTCCGCAACCATCACAGTTCGGACTTTTTCTATTTTCAACAAAGATATCATATGCCATTCCATTCTTGACTAATACTACCGCATTTTCTTCAGTTAAATAACCCTTCTCTTTTAATTGCATAAAATTGATTGGACAGCTAACCACGCAATCATTGCAACCAATACATATGTTTCTGTTTATTTTTAATCGATATACTTGCATACTATTATCTCATACTTAATTGGAATGAATTATAATACATACAAAAGCGTAAAAGATTAATCTATTTTTAAAATTTAAAAAATCCTTCTTAATATATTAAACTTAATTTGTAGAAAGTATATTTTTATAAAAAATTTGTTGTATGGATTTTTAAGTTCATATAATAAAAAGAGCTAGAATCACAGATTGAAATTTTGCTATTCCTTAAACTTATTAGTTCTTATACCAATCTTATATTAAATAGATTTTATTAAATTTTGACCAAAATTTTTGTCCAATAACATGGAATCTACAAAAAGCGAGGATTGTCTTATCTTTTATGCTTTAACTCCGGAAATTACTAAATTACGTCAAGTTGAGAGTATAATCGAGAACTTTATGTTAAATAAACAATCAATTGATCCTTCAGATCGATTTAATTTAATTTGGTTTCAAGAAGATGGGCCAAATTATCTAGATCATTTTACCTTTGATTCCGAATACATTTTAAAGACTTTAAAATCATTAGGTAAAAATATTACTAATGCAAACATCGCGGGAGGAATTTTTATAGCAATAACTTTTATTATAGAAGTATTCAAAAAGATTTCTGAAAAGTTCTTTCGATTATTGATATTAGTAGATGATGGTGCATATGAAATCCCAGAGGAATATCTCCCAGCACTCGAAGAACTAATTAAGAAGGTCAAAGATATGCCCTTTTTTATCGATATAATCTTTTTAGGAAGCCCTTATTCTGATCAAGCACAGAAATTATTAAAATTAGCAAATTTATCGAATGGAGAATTATACGGGATCAAAAATATAAAAGATTTAAATCCTATTTTAATCGATTTATCGGAAAAGAAACGTATATCAGAACCCACCTTTGTAAAACAGAATATCCGAATGATCCTACCTGAAAATCAGCCTTTTTACATAAATATGGCGGATGAACCTATTGCATTTAATAATATCTCGACATGTTCTATTTGTTTTAATAAAGATGATGAAGGTATAGTTAAATGTCCTTCTTGTGATACTCCCGCTCATAAAGTGTGTTGGGCACAATGGGCAGAAACTTCCAATATTGGAATTCCCCATGTCTTTAGATGCCATAATTGCTTCAATATACTTAAACTTGATAAAGTTTATATCCGAGATGTTCGCATAGGAAAAATACCGACTATTGCGGAATTAGCCAAAATGAAAAAAAGGAACATAATCGAGTATTTACATGAAATTGAATCTAAAAGTGAACTAAAGGTTATTCATACTGAAGATCCAATGGCTTTAGAAATTCGAGCTATGATTGAAACAAAAAAATCGCAACCTGAAAAAAAGAAAAGAAAGAAAAAATCAGTAGTTAACATATGCCCTAATTGTAGCAAAATTACGATGGGTGATAAGAAGATCTGTCCTTCTTGTGGCTTTGCTTTATTTTAATTTTCGATTTTTATCCTATTTTTTAGAATTTAAGAATTTTCGACTCCTTCCATTCATCTCTTAGAATACTAAACAATGAAATATCGACCCAATCTCCTTTCATATATAATGCTTTACGCATTGTTCCTTCTTTTGTAAATCCTGCTTTTTCAAGTACTTTTCGAGAGGCCTGATTCCTAATATCTGTTGTAGCTTGTATCCGTTTTATAGCTTGTGAGAGGAATAAAAAATCTATAAATAACTTGACAGCTTCACTACAATACCCTTTTTTGCGTTCTGATAAAACCATATAATAACCAATTTCTAGCAGATTATACGGTCCTCCTTTCACTATGAAATATAATATGATTCCAATTTTAGATCCATCTTTTTTCTCAATTATAAACAGTTTTTGATCATCAGATATCTCACCAAACCGCTTTTTCATTTCTTCCTTTGATCTCTGTATCAGTGGAGTATATCTACCTTGGAAATCAACATTATTTAGCCAATCGCTTATAAGAGAAATATCTTCGGGTTCCATTGCCCGTAAATTAACATTAATTCCTTCAAGCATAATATTTAATTTTATAATCCATATATTTAAATAATTTAGGGCAAAATCAAATATTAATTTGAGGAATAGAGTTTTTATAGAGTATTAGTAGAGGTTTAGAATTAAATGAATTCTGAATTGTTCACTTTTCTTGTTGGTGGAAAAGCTGGTGAAGGTGTAAAGAAAGCTGGTTCTGTGGCAGCACACATTTTTAATAACCTTGGGCGTCATGTTTTTCAAATGGATGATTATATGAGTTTAATAAGAGGAGGTCATAACTTTTCTGTCGTAAGTACAACACCTAGATGGATAAGTAGTCACTATATGAAAGCAAATTTAGTAGTAAATTTTGATAAAAGGAGTTGTGAGACCCATACAAATGATATTGCAGAAAATGGCATTATGATTTTTAATTCAGATGAGCAAGAACTTGATAATGGATTTGGAATACCCTTAAGTTCAAAGGCAAATGAATATACTATGAAAGAATTAATGTTCGGAGTCGGTGCTGTAGCGATCTTGGCGGCTGTAATTGGAATCAAAAAAGAAGAGATGAATCAAGTTATAAAAGATGAATACCCAAGAGGAATAGAAGATAATATAGCTTTTGCAGATACAATCTACAGTATTGTATATCCTGAATGTGGAAATAAATTTATTTTAGAGAAAGGAGATAAGAAGAGATCTATTATCACAGGAAATGAAGCAATTAGTTTAGGAGCTATAGCCGGGGGTTTAGATGTGTATTATGGATATCCCATGACTCCTGCGTCAACAATCTTACACACTCTAGCTCGTGAAGCTGAAAATTTTGGCTTAGCAGTTATTCATGCTGAAAGTGAAATTGCAGTTATTAATATGGCAATCGGTTCGTGTTTCACAGGAGCAAAAGCTATGGTAGGTACAAGTGGAGGTGGTTTTGCTCTTATGACTGAAGGTTTCTCTCTAGCAGGTATTACGGAGACCCCTGTTTTAATTATATTATCTCAAAGACCAGGTCCAGCAACAGGTGTTCCTACTTATACAGAGCAAGCTGACTTGGCTTTTGCATTGACTGC
>JAHQWY010000335.1 GCA_029856445.1 Promethearchaeia archaeon | reverse complement strand
TGAATTAAGTGGAGGAATGCGCCAAAGAGTCCAGATTGCCATGGCACTCGCATGTAGTCCAAAACTATTAATAGCAGATGAGCCTACTACTGCTTTAGATGTTACAATCCAAAATCAGATTTTAAAATTAATGAAAGAATTAAAGAAAAAATATAACACTTCTATCCTTTTTATTACTCATGATTTAGGAATTATTTCAAAAATGTGTGATCGGGTTGCTGTAATGTATAGTGGATTTATTGTTGAATATGGGGATATAGAAAAACTATTTATCACACCTTATCATCCATATACCAGAGGTCTTATCTCATCTGTGCCAGTTGTTGGGAAAAGAAGAGAGGAGCTTGATGTTATCCCTGGAACAGTTCCTAATTTAATATATCCACCTTCTGGTTGTAGATTTCACCCACGATGTCAATACCGTTTTGAACCATGTGATTCAGAGATTCCTAGGAGTGTTGAAATGCAACCAGATTATTATGTTGCTTGTCATCTTTATGATCCACAATATAAGGATCTAGCTGAAATATCGATAAATAAAGTAGAGAATCCCCTAACAACTGATAGTCAAGAATCAACATAAGAACCTTTAATAAAAAATTATATAAAATACAGAATAAATAGAATAAGGAGAAAAAAGAATGCTGACAAATTTAACATTCAGCGCATTATTTAGTAGTTTTATTTTAGGATTCCTAGATTCTCTTGTTATATTTTTAAGTGGAATCTATTTTATCAAATGGTATGCAATAAAAAATAGGTGGGATAGATCACGTAAAACTGCATTTAGAGTGAGTCTATTGTGGCTAGTTATTAATATTCCTCTTGAATTCTTTTTTCTCTATTTTCTTGGGAATAGTATAATATTTGACCTTCTCAGAGTGCCACTAGAGATAGTAATTCTCTCATTTGTAGTTGCATCGTATTACGAAAGAGAATATCGCGAATCTTTAATATTTTTGGTTAAAGTACAAGCTCTTTTATATCTTGTAGGATTTATAATTAGACAATTACTTAGAGTATATATTCATATGATTACTAGCGATGAAATAAGGATAGCAGAAGCTGGACAAACGTTCTATATATGTACTTTATTTTTAATTGGAATCACAATATTTTACTTGAACTGGGGAGATAAAATACAGTTTGTAAAAGATAAAAACACTATTTTATTAATTTCTATTACACCAGGACTTTTTGTCTTGACGACTATATTTTTCGATCAAGGAGCTGACTTCACTCCTAATTTTGCGAATAACATAATATATGGGACATTAACTTCAGTAATAACCTGTACAATTTTAAAATTAAGTTATCAAAGTAGATTATCTTTTGAAGAAGTTAGAGAGATTATTACTCTGGAAAAAGGTAAAAAATTACTACAAGTAAAAGATTTAAAAGTATATTATCCTCTTCTTGGAGGTATGCTTAAAAGGTCGTTTGGGAATGTAAAAGCTGTTGATGGGGTCACTTTTAATATTAAAACTGGAGAAACTGTAGGATTAGTAGGTGAAAGTGGTTGTGGAAAAACTACAGTTGCTAATGCACTTCTAGGAATAGTTCAAAGAGAAGCAGGTCAAATAATATTTAATGATAAAGAAGTCCCTATAAATTATCCAAAATTACTAAGACAAAAAATTCAAATGGTTTTTCAGGATCCCGATGCCTCTCTAAATCCTCGAATGAAAATCGTTGATATAATAGCTGAACCTTTGAGAAACTTACTCGGTATTACAAAAAGAGATGAGATAAGAAAAAGAGTTTTGAAATTGCTAAATGAGGTCTCTTTAGAAAGGGAACATATGGATCGTTTTCCTCATGAATTTTCAGGGGGTCAAAAACAAAGAATAATCATTGCAAGAGCACTAGCAAGCAATCCAGAGCTAATAATATTGGATGAACCAACTTCTGCTTTAGATGTGTCCGTTCAAGCACAAATTCTCAATTTACTCAAGAAACTGCAGAAAACGTATGGTTATGGATTTTTATTTATAACCCATAATTTGGCAGTTGTTAATCACATTGCGGATAGAGTTGCTGTTATGTATCTTGGGAAATTTGTTGAGATAGGGGCTACAGATCAAATTTTCTCAAAACCTACACACCCTTATACAATAGCCCTGTTAGAATCAAGAACCGAAATTGATCCTAAAAACAAGGAAATAAGGTTTGTTATTAAGGGAGAGGTTCCAAGTCCTATAGCACCACCTCCAGGATGCACTTTTAATCCTCGTTGTATATCAGATGCAAGAACTAATGAGTGTATGCGTGAAACACCTCACAAAATAAAAATCGAAGAAGGCCATTATATTTGGTGTGTAAATCCTCCTGTTTGGATGCAAAAAGAGGCTTCCATAGAACAAGCACAAACAGAAATTAGAGCTTTAGATAATTAAATTAAAATTTTTTAGTTCTTTACCTATAAGCTTTTTTTATTAATTTTAAACAATAGTTTCATTTAAATTTCGTTATAGAAGTTGCCCTATTAAATGAGGAAACAGTCAATAAAACATAAATTTAAATTTATCACCTAAGTTATTTATATAACTGTAAGGATTTGTAAAGAATTAATGTATTATAGGGTCTTTCAATAAAATTATATACTTTTAGTATGGTGCAATCATGGAAGTTTTTTTAAAAAGAGCTGAAAAACCGTATATCGAAAAATTAGGGGAATCTAAAGCAATTTCTATTTTGAGTGGCATAAAGAAAGCCATTAATGAAATTCCTGCTAAATTTAGACGAGTAATTGGGTCGGAAATCCCTAAGTTTTTGTTTAATCACTCACAAGAAATTGAATATGTTTCTCCTGGAATTACTGAAAGTGTTCTTAATCATATTTTCGTTTTTGCAAAATCATTAAAAGAATTAATTAATAAAGATAGAAATCAAGTAAACCAGCTTTTAATTAAGAGAAGTAATAATGAAATACGTAATCTCTCTGAATTACTATATAAATTAGTCGAAAAAGCAAAGAATGGAGAGATTATGGTAAAAAATGAAAAATTTGAGGACATCCTTGCATATATTTTTGGAGAAATGACTGAAATTGCTCAATTAAATGATATTGAATTATTTGTTAAACGAGCTGAGAAAAACTTTACAGTAATAATTGGTGAGAAGAAATCACAATTTTATTCAGAAAACATAATAAAATCATTCTCAGATGTTGACGAGAATCTCCAAGATTACATAAGTTCTGAAATACCCAAATATCTATTTAAATTTTCACAAAATGTCGAAAGCCTTCCCGCAGAAACATTGGAAAATATCTTAAATCATATAATATTATTTAATGGGGCACTTTCTAATATAAATGGAAAATCAAAAGAACAAATTAATCAGGAAATAATAAATAGAAGTAAGAACAGTATATTTAATTTATTAGATTTATTTAAAGCTTTTTTAGATGCTGTCAAGAATGGGCATTCAATTGAAAAAAGCGAAGACTTGGAAGATATTTTAATTCATTTGTTAGGAGAAGAAGAAAAACGAGTCCAATTTAGCGATGTTGAAGCTTTTTTGAAGCGTGCGGAAAAGAAATATGCCCTTATAATTGGCCAGGACATGATTCAGATGCTGATGGAAGAATTATTGGATGCAATTGATCAAATTCCAGAACAGCATAGGGAATATCTTGGTTCTGACTTAGCTAAATTTCTATTTAAATACTCAGAAAACGCATCCTATCATGAACCGGAGAAAATTGAGTTATTATTTAATGGAGCTATAATGTTTGCTAATTCGTTAAATGAATTAAGTGACTTAAATAAAGCAGAAATGAATCAATTTATTATTAACAGATCTAGTCATAAGGTAAGGAGTTTATTTGATTTATTTAAAGCATTTTTAGAGAAGATAGAAATTCGTATGCCCCTATCTAGAGATCCTAATTTTGATGAAATTCTTATCCATACTCTCGGTCGATATGATGGACCTAAATTGATTGAGAAAGGAGGTCTAATTCATGATTTATTGGCAGATT
>JAHQWY010000334.1 GCA_029856445.1 Promethearchaeia archaeon | reverse complement strand
AATATCTTTCTGTAAACCATACTTTATTCTCATCTACTATAAAATCTTCCAAACTTGGCATTTAAATTCACATTTTAGTTGATTTCTTTTTATTTGCTTATAATATTAGATAAATTTGTTATAAGTATATTATGATTGATTTATAATAATTTAATAATTTAACTTGATTTGTTAATAGTTCGTGTCAATATAATTTACATTTTTGATATAAAATGGAGATCTCTTGAATTAGATTATAAGAAAGATAAAAAACATGAAAAAAAGGTAAAATTTGCAATTTTTTAATAACTTAAGTTCTTTTTTTAAATTTTGTAAGTTTAATATTATTAATCCTTTTCAAAATAAAAGAGAGACAAATTTAATAACTCTTCTCACAAAAATATCTTAAAATTATTATAATAGACTTATGAAATTTAAAAAGAAATTATCTGAGGAACTATCCAATTTATTAACTGTTTCAGAATTATCACTCCTCCCACGTGGTTTTCAAACTCTTGGAGATGTTATTATCCTTAAGTTAAAGCCAGAATTATTTAACAAAAAAGAAATTATTGGTAAAGCATATTTGGGTTTACTTCCTAGTATAAGATCCATTTACCTTAACAAAGGAAAAATCACAGGAGCTTTTAGAGAACCAGAAGAAATAGAATTTTTAGCGGGTATTAATAATCCCATCGTCGAACACAAAGAGCATGGAATTACTTATCGATTTGACATTACTAAAATTATGTTCAGTAAAGGGAATCTTAAGGAAAGGAAAATCCTCGCAACTTTAGTAAAGGATGGTGAAATTGTCGTAGATATGTTTGCGGGTATCGGATATTTTTCATTGCCGATTGGAAAGCATTCTAATGCAAAAAAAATATATAGTATTGAGATTAATCCAAATTCTTTTAAATTTCTGATTGAGAACATTAAAATCAATCATTTGGAAGAAAAAATCGTGCCAATAAGCGGAAATTGTAAAGAAGAAGTTTTAAAATTGAGTGATTCTGGGATTAAAGCAGACCATGTAGTAATGGGTGTATTTCCTGCGCCGATAGATTATATAAAAACAGCATTAACTTTAACTAAAGAAAAAGGTACTATATTTCATTTTGAAGGCGTAGTCGAAAAAGAGGATTATATGTCTCTATTTAACGAGTTCAACGATGTAGCGATGAGTCAATCTTATATATGTGATTTAAAGTCATATCGAATTGTAAAGAGTTATGGTCCAAAGTTATATCACGTGGTTCTAGATATATTTGTATTAAAAAATTAGATAATTTTATTTATGCAATAAAAGAAATATATCTTATAAGGGATAAAAAAAGAGAATCTTTCTTTTATTCAAATTCAATTTATAAGGAAATGAACAAAATTGAATGAAGAAGCAATAATTGGTCTTGATTATAGCCATGGTAATTTTTTAACACTAGAATCTTCTAGTTTTGCTGAATTTACACAATTTTTATTTACTTCTGGTTATAAAATTGGTAAAATTGAATCTGGTTTCAACTCTGTTAACGATTTAAGGAAATACAGAACTATTATAATCTCAACACCAAAAAACGTAAAGTTGAAACCTGATGAAATTGAAATTCTTAAAAAATATGTAAAAGGTGGAGGGAGCCTTTTAATAACGAGTTCTAGTGGGGGAGACTATGGGAATAATACAAATCTAAATGAATTGACGCGAAATTTTGGATTTGAATTTTTACCAGATGAGATTAATGATTCAGTAAATTATGTTCACCTCCAAAAAAGACCACTTATAACTAATTTTAATCCTCATGTAATAACAGAACAGGTACAAAAAATTGTCTTTTCGAGTTCATGTTCTACAAAAATTTTAGATTTTCTTGAAGATGAGAAAAATGTAAAAGTTGATGGCATATTAATTTCTGGATTAAATTGTTGGCATAGGATTTATAACGGAGAAGATTGGATTGAAGAAGATAGTCCTAAAATTCCTTTATTGGCAGCCGTTGAATATCATGCTGGAAAAGTCGTTGGATTTGGTAATGTAAGTATCTTTTCTTCTCTTGCGAGAGAATACGGATTTAATGCCTTCGATAATGATATTTTGATTGCTAATATCATAAGTTGGTTGACAGGAGCTATTGAATCTGAGGGAAAACCTGTAACAGTTGAATTAAATTTGGATTTATTCTATTGGGCAGAAAATATGATTAAGAAAGAGAAATGGGAAGGCATTTCAGACCTAATAAATGTCAGTTTAAAATATTTTAAAGATAATTATTCCAAAATAATAGAAGAAATCAAAAAGTTAAGAATGGAGAAACTAGATAAAAGAAAAGCATATGAAAAAGCAAAAGAAGAAGCTGAAGAAGAAGTCACCGAAGAAAAAATTCTTGAAAAGGTTCCTGTGGTAGAAAGGAAAAAACAAGATCTTGAAGAAATAATGACGGCTCTAGAAGAAGTTACAGGAGAACATTATGAAATCTCAATAGATCTAGATGATGAGGAAGACTTATCAAGCACACCAGGTTTAGTGAATTATACTAATGAAGATATAGTAAACTTTGAACGTGAACAATCAAAGAAAGCGATTTGGAAGGGGCGTGCAACTAACGCTTTTAAAGAATGGTTAAATGATAAATATGAAAATTGAAGCATTGAGTTCTCATTCTTATTAATTAGAAAAATAGAAATTGAGTCTAATATTCCAATGTTTATAAATTGGATTTTTTTTAATTATGGATAGATTTATATTTATATTGGGCTCAAATTGGCAATTAGCACTTGCTGAACTTGATAATTATCTTAAATTTTCTCAAAATACAGGTAAAATAATCGATTATTCGGCAAATATCGCAATAGTTGAATTTGACACATTACATAAAGAGAAATATTATGTAAATAAATTAATGGAAATACAATTCATTTTAGGTGGATGTCAGAAAATTGCTAAAATTTATGATTTTATTAATATTCAGACTATTCAAGAGGCATTTCCTTTTAAAATTGCAAAATATCAACACGTAGAAAGAACTCGAAAAAAGATTCTAGATATAATTGAGAAGTTACTTGTAGGGAAGAATCTGATATTCCCGAAAGTGTATGAGAGTATGTTTTATGCTATATCAATTTATCCGAATCTTTATGATGAAGAATATTATCATGAAGTTTTAGTGAAGCATCTTTTACCTTTTCTTAATAAAGAATTAATGATAAAAGTAAAACAAAAAGGAGCAGAAAAAGTTCTTTATTATAAATATCCAGAAAAAAATATAGATTCAGGTAATTTAAATCCAATATTTCCCCATAATGTAATTAAATACGACTTACTTACTGAAAATCGAGCAGAGATTATTTTTGGATTCACTGAAGAAGGTGTTTATATCGGTAGAACATTTACAGTTGATGATCCGAACTTCAAGAAAAAAATTGATGAGGAACGTCCTTTTAAAGAGTTTAAAAGTAGCATTTCGCCGAAGTTAGCTCTGATAATGTTGAATTTCTTAAATTTATTCGATAACCGAGAAAATATGAAAGTCCTAGATCCATTTATGGGAAATGGTACAATACCTTTATTTGCCTTATTACAGGATTTTCAAATATATGGTTCAGATATAGATGGTATTAAAGTAAAAAATACAATTCGAAATATAAACTGGTTATTAGAAATATTAGATGAAGAAATTCCCTTCTTTATCAATGAAAGAATATTAAATGTTGATGTGAAAGATATATCAAAACATTTTGAACAGAATTTTTTTGATGGAATTTGTACTGAACCAGAATTAGGTCCTTTTTATTTAGAAAAACCATATTATATTCAAGTTAAGGAATTATTTGATACAAATTTAGAACCTTTGTATAATCAATTTTTTGGGGAGGCATATAAAATATTGAAAAACAAAAGTAGAATTTGCCTTGTTGCTCCAATCATTAATACAATAGATGGAGATGATGTTCAACTAAATATTGAGAAAATAGCTAAAGATAATAATTTCAAACTAATTCCTATTATTGATCCAGAT
>JAHQWY010000333.1 GCA_029856445.1 Promethearchaeia archaeon | reverse complement strand
AAAGGATCAACCGATGCGGTAGCTTCATCTAAAATAAGGAGGGAAGGATTTTGTAGTAATACTCGAGCAAATACAAGTAATTGTTTTTGACCCATTGATAATACCTTTCCTCTTTCCATAATTTGCGTGTTTAATCCATGATCTAAGTCCTCTACCCATTCTACACCACCTGATTGTTTCAAAACAGATAATATTTCCTCATGAGAAGCGTTTGGTAATCCATATTTGATATTGTTCTCAATCGTATCATTCCACAAAAATGGTACTTGTCCAATATACCCTACTTGTCGACGATACTCGTTTAATTTCAAATCTCTGATGCTTTTACCATCTATTTTTACTGAATCATCCGCGGATTGAAATTCATATAACCTTAATAAAATTCTAGCTAGAGTTGTTTTACCTGCTCCTGTATGTCCTACAATCGCAACAGATTCACCTGGTTCAATAGTTAAATTAAAGTTTTCAAATATTGGATTCCCTGGTATATAACTAAAATTCAAATTATTCAATTCTATTTTTCCTTTAATATTAGTAAACACATAATCTCCTTCATCAATATCAGCCTCAGCGTCTTCAAGGCTGAATATTCTTTCAGCAGCACTCAATCCCTGTTGAAACTGTGGCCAAAAATTTACCAGTTGAATTAATGGATTAAAAAGCAAACCAAAACTTTGATAAATTAAATACCAATCTCCTACACTTATGGTTTGTAGAAATATCGCATTTCCACCGAAATATAGAAAAATTCCATAGAGGATGTATATAACAGTATTTATTAACGGCCATAGCATATTCATGGCTAGATCTTTCCCTATATTCACTTTTTTATTTTGTTTGTTAACGAATTCAAATTCCTTTAATAATTTCTCTTCTTGTCGAAAGGTTTTAGCGATTTGGATCCCACTCATAGTTTCTTGTACAAAAGCATTTACATTTGCTAAAGATCTTTGACCGAGTAATGTTTTTTTTCTGACAATTTTTCTAAACGATAAAGTAAGTAAAAACAAAAATGGGAGCACAATAAATATAATACAAGATATTAAAACATTGATCATTAACATAGGTATAATAACAACAATTAAAATTAATAATGAAGCCAGTCCGTTAACACTTATATTAATCATCTCCCCAAAACGGGTCCCGTCATTATTAATTCGACTTACAATTTTCCCTGTGGGATATTTGTCAAAGAATGAAAGATCTTGTAAAAGGATAGCATAGTTTAATTTGAAACGTAGTTCGTAACTTAATTCAGAAACAATTCTAAACATAATTGCTCGGACTAATACAGTAAAGATGAAATATAGTAGATTTAAACCAAGTGAAACAAGAATTATTAAGATTATAAACGGGATGATGTAGTTAGATTGGTCTAATCGTTCAATTATCTCTCGGGTTAATAATGGAAGTGCTCCAAAACTAAATGAATTTATAGCCATGAAAACAATGATAATAACCATTGATTTACGGTATGGTTTGAATAATTTGATTATACGAGAGATTAATTCCTTATCACTATAAATTCTATCATATTCCTCAGCATCTAATCCATAATAAGTCATTATGCTTCCTCTCCCATTAATTCTGAATAAGTTTTATCAAATCTTTTGATGAAAATTTTTCGATATTCTTCGGAAGATTGTAATAACTCTTTGTGAGAACCTTTTGCTACTATTTCCCCTTTATTTAGCACGATTATTAAATCTGCCCACCTAATTTGACTTAATCTATGAGTAATAATTAATGTAGTTCGACCACGAAGGATTTTATAAATCGCTTTTTGTATCTTCTCCTCAGTTTGGGCATCAATCGCAGATGATGCATCATCGAGAACTAAAATTTTCGGGTCAGAGAGAAAAGCTCTTGCTATTGCAATTCTTTGTCTCTCTCCACCACTTAGCTGGACTCCACGTTCTCCTACCGAGGTTTCATATTTCTCAGGTAATTCATTAATAAATTCATGAGCTTGAGCTTCCTTGGCTACGCTTAAAATATCTTCTTTTGAAAAACTTTCCCTCCCAAACGCTATATTTTCATAAGCAGATTTAGAGAATAAAAATACGTCTTGCTCTATGTAGGCAATTTGGTCCCTTAGAGAATTTAAGGAGTAATTTCGTACATCTAAATTATCGATTGATATTTTCCCGTCATTAACATCATATAATCGAGAAATTAATTTAGTAAGGGTAGTCTTTCCTGAACCAGTTGTGCCAACAATTGCAACAGTTTGACCAGGAGATACTTTAAAATTGAGATTTTTTAACACATAGTTGGTTGTACCTGGATAACTAAATGATACATTATCAAATACTATTTCTCCCTTTATTTGTTTTACAATTGGATTAGAAGGATTCGTAATTTCTGATTCAGAAAGCATCGTTTCAATTAATCTCTCTGCTCCTATTGATGCTGCTTTTATAAAATAGAAACTATAAAGGCTTGAATCGATTGTGTTTCTTAAAGTTGTGAGTAATCCCAAAAAAATAATAATCTCTGGTACTGACAATAAACCATTATAATTAAGAATGACACCTTGGGTTAGTCCCAGAGTTATCGCAACAGCTATAAGCAACCTAGGGTAATAACGAGCTTGAATATAACCTGCTTTGATTGATATATCTCTAAATATTTGAGCAGAGGATCTATATTTCTCTATACTTTGCTTTTCCTGTGCCATACTTTTAATTACTTCAATTCCATCAAGAGACTCATTCAAGATGGCATTCATGTTAGCAAATTCCGCTTGTCTAGATCTGAATAGAGGGGTTAATTTTGTAACATATGTTTTCAACGAATAAAGAAAAGATAAGACAAAAACGATTGGAATAATGCCTAATTGAGGTAAATCTGGAAAAACAATAAATATCGTAACTATTGGTACAATTATACTATTTAAGGCTACTACCAAATTTGCGATCCCTGGGTTGACTAATAAGTTTAAAAAACGGACATCATTTGTCGCTCTTGCCATTATATCTCCAATCGCTTGTCTATCATGAAACGATTGACTTTTTCCAAGTAAACTCATATAGAATTCTTTCCGTGCTTCTTCCTCTAAACATTGAGCTAAAATTATCCTTGAGACCCTTTGTCCAATACCAATTATTTGAGTTCCCATTGAAATTGATAAATATAAAATCGTCCAATATAAAATATTTGGTTCAGTACCTCCGTCGATGGCAATAATTATGTCTTCAATAGCATATCCAATTATAACAATATTGAATGAAAGCATAAAATTAACTAATATACTGAGTACAATATACAGAAAAAGTAGAAATTTATTCTTTTTATAAAAAAGGTGCGCTAATATCCAAGATCGTGAACCTTTAAAACGATTTTTCTCAAATGGATCTTTCTCAAAATTAAATTCTGAATCTAAAGAAAGAAATTCATCAGATTTTAGCACAGAATTTTTTTCTAACTCTAACTGTCGCAAAATATTATACTCCGAAAAAACAAGATTTATGCATATTTTAATAATATTTTTAATAAAAATATTTAGATAGGAGTTAATCCGTTTATGTAATTTAAAAAGCCTCGAACCTTGTGTCTCATAAATGGAGGATAATTCTAACTTATTAAGATCTCCTCATTCTCCTCTCTCATCTATTTATAAAAATCCGCTTGATAAAACCTTCAAAGAAAGGAAAATCCCTAAGCTCAATAACTTGGCTTGTCTGATTAAATTTATCTAATGTCTGCATCATGGAATCACTCGCTTGAAAGTCCTCTATAAAATCAGAAAATTTTTTTTTAGCTAAATACGTTTGACCCTTGAATACATAACAAAAAGAGTAGTCTGCGATTTCTTTCATAAGAATAGTATATTGACCGAACTTTGCTCGATCAAGCCCCTCAGAGAAGACCTCATCACTAAAAGAAGTAATAGCTGATAAAAAACCTCCGAAAAGTTCATCGTTGATTTTTATTTCGTCCGAAAAAGGATATGAAAAGAGGAGGATCCCCCCAACTGTTATGATTAAAAGCAGCACAGG
>JAHQWY010000048.1 GCA_029856445.1 Promethearchaeia archaeon | reverse complement strand
GTTTACTGCCTGTTCTATTGATTCTGTAGTATCCGTGATAAAGACTTCTACCATATGTTAACAACTATTTAAGTATATTTTTATGATATAAAAATAGGTGAAAACATTCTTTTTATAACTTTTTAATAAACTTTTTTATAATTGATATATATCAATACTTGATATATAGTAATAATTATAAAAATGGGTTAAGCGCATGGCGGAAGAACTTGCTGAAAAATTTGAAAATGCCATGAAAATTGGATTTATTAGTGCCCTTATTTTAATAGTCCTAGAAAAAAATCCTTCTTATGGCTATAAAATATGTAAGCAGATTGAAAGACGTACCTTAGGGATATGGAATCCCCCCTCCTCAACAATGTATACTGCTCTAAAAGATATGACTGGAAAAGGATTAATTACTTTTAGTGAAAAACAAGTTGATGGGAGGAATAGAAAAATTTATGAAGTAACTCCTAAGGGGAAGGAAACATTAAAAATCATGCTCGAAAAACATAATATCATTGAAGAATCAATTGAAACATTAAAAACAGCCATGTTAGGTGATGAGAAAGGAGAATTACCTAAAGGATTTCATAAAATTGGTCCTTTTGATCTGATATTAAATAGATTGGATGAAAAATCCGATATAGAGAAATTGGATTATTTAAAATTACAAAAATTGAGATTTTCTCAAGATAAAGCAAGGTTAAACAGAATTTTACAAAGAATTGAAGAAAATATTATACTACTAAATAAGAAAATAGATCAAAAAGGGAGTTAGGAGTAATGAATTCTTTACGGATGATCTTCAAATATTGGTTGAGATCGAGGACCTATTTCATCCTTGAATTTACATATCTAGTGATCTCAACAGTTTTTTACATGTTGACACCTGTGTTTATTGGGAGGATGGTTGGAGGACTTCAATCAAACGCACCTATTAAAGCATTTTTATTTAATTTTAGTATGGTTTTATTATTTACTTCATTACATTATGTATCAAATAGAGCAGCAAGGCTTAGAGGTGCAGAGGTTTCTTCTAGAGCTGTTTATCATCTTCGAACAGATATTAGTAATGCCATTTACCGACAATCTTTTTCGTATTTTGATAAAACTGAGACTGGTCAATTAATATCTCGGGCTACTAGCGATATTGAAGAAACTCAAATGATTTTTGGGATGGGATTAACTGTAGGAATTCAATCGGCGCTTCAAATAGGCGGGGTTATTATTGGTTTTGTATTTTTTAATCTATTACTATCTTTAATATTAATTCCAACGATAGGTGCTTCACTTCTTCTCTCATACTATATTGCAAAGAAGTTGAAACCAATTTTTTTGGAGACAAGGGAAAGCTTCGGTGATTTAACGAATACAATACGGGAAAATATTGTTGGTGCTGATGTAGTACGCATGTTTAGTACTCAAAACAAAGAGCGTCAAAAATTTTTGACTAACAATAAAAGATTTTATGACGCGAGTGTTGCTTCCGTAAAATACAATTCTCTATATCTACCCGCAATTTATATAATTATAGGGGTTATGACCATAAGTAATCTAGTAATAGGAGCTTTTCGATTTATTGAAGATCCGAGGACACTAGGGATAATAGTTACACTTCAATCCTACATCATTGCTCTTAGTTTTCCATTAATGATGTTTGGTCAAATCTTACTAGCATATATTCAAGCTGATGCCGCACTTACTCGTGTTAGAGAGGTTTTGGATTCAACTCCTGATATAAATGACTTTCCTGACGCTAGTCCAATTGAATCCGTGAATGGGGATATAATATTTGATAATGTATCTTTTGGATACACACCAGATCATAGAATATTAAAAAATGTATCATTTAATATACCTAGCGGAAAAACATTAGCAATATTGGGAACAACAGGATCAGGTAAATCTACAATTATCAATTTAATACCACGCTTTTATGAAGTAAACGAAGGTAGTATAAAAGTTGATAATAGAGATATTCGTGAATATTTAGTAAAAGATCTACGTAAAAATATTGGTATTGTATCTCAAGAAACATATCTTTTCAATAAAAGTATAGCAGAAAATATTGCATATGGGAAAGATGATGCAACTAAAGATGAAATAATTGAGGCTTCAAAAATTGCTAATCTCCATGATTTTATTATTTCTTTACCAAAAGGTTACGATTCTATTGTAGGGGAAAGGGGTACAAGACTTTCAGGAGGTCAAAAACAACGTTTATCAATAGCTCGTGCTTTACTCATCAAACCAAAAATATTAATTCTCGATGATTCCACTAGTTCTGTTGATGTAGAGACGGAGTATCAAATTCAAAAAGAACTATTAAGAATTATGAAAGGAACGACTACTATCATTATTACTCAGAGAATTTCTACTATTAGAGGCGCAGATTATATCCTAATTTTGGATAGGGGTAGAGTTGTTGGATTTGGTGATCATGATGAATTAATTGAATCAAATGTGTTATATAAACAGATTTACCAGACACTTTACATAAAGCAAAAATCAAATATTAAATCAGAAGAGGGAATCAATTAAGGGGTCGAAAAATGGAAACCAATAATAAACCAGAAAATGAAGAGGAAGAACAACAAGAAATAATTCAACCGAGTGCTACTTCTCATCCTAGATTTATGATGGCTTTTGAAGAATCAAAGTTAGAACATTCAAGAGCTACATTATGGAGATGGTTATTTTCCTATTTAAAACCATTTCGATGGAAAGTTACACTTTATCTTATCTTTCTATTAATAGGTACTATAATAACTGCAAGTACACCGATGATTACAGCTGAGATCATCGATAAAGGGATCATCGCGCAAAATATACCATTAATTTTAACGTGGAGTGTTATTTACTTATTCTTAGTATTATTTATGGCTATTACAACATACTACTCAAACTATGGTATTGGTAAGATGTCTCAAAGGATAACATATGATATTAGAAATGATCTTTTCTATAAACTGCAGGATATGTCTCTAACTTATTTTGACCAAAGATCATCTGGGGATGTAATGTCTATAACTACCAATGATGTTACCTTGCTTAATCAATTAGTGGGAGGTCAGTTTGTTGGAATAATAACAAGCATAGTTTCAATTGTTTTTACTATGATTTTCATGTTTTTACTTAATCCATTTTTAGCGTTAATAAGCTTACCAGTTTTCCCTATATTTCTTCTTCTAACCGGATTCTTTAGAAAGATGGCAATTGGATTATTCAAAGAATCTAGGAAAACGATTGGAAAAGTAACTTCATCTATACAGGAGAATATTGCTGGAGCAAAAGTAGTCCAAGCTTATGGTCAGGAAAGAAAAGCATCTTCTGAATTTGATAAAGCAAATAAAGCTAACTATAATGCAATGATGGGTATTCGGAGATACATGGCAACAATATTTCCACTTATAAACCTAATAACTACAGCTCTAACTGCGTGCATTTTATTGGCCGGTGGTTTTATATTACTTGGTAATGTTTCGATTTTTGGTAAAATAGTAACAGTTGGAGTATTAGCTGCATTTGTTGGATATTTGGGCCAATTCTTCCGACCTTTTATGATGCTGATGCAAATTCAACAGGTTATAAATTCCGCAATGGCAGCTAGCGATCGTATCTATTCCTTATTAGAGGAGACAGTTGAAATTCCCGATAATGAAAATCCATTGGAATTAAATGAGGTAAAAGGTAAGATAGAATTTGAAAACGCGAGTTTCGGATATATTTTGAACAATAAAGCGGTTAGTATAAAAGAGGAATCTAATAAACCAATGATGCCTGATCATGAAAGTATGACACAACATCCAATGATGAAACGATCCCTAGAATTTATAAAAACTTTCCCTGAACCTTATTCATCATTTATATTAAAAAATATGATACAAATGCCGCCCATTTTAATGCGTAAACTAATGTTTAGTTTAATTGGTTTAAAGCCAGAAGAAATTCCAGATAAAATTAATGCATTCCTTGGTGAGTATAAATATGCAGTACCTAAGACTGAATATGCTAAGATGCATCCAGACTATAAAACATCCTTTCAAGGGGGATTTTCAATTGAAGAAAATATACCCATAACAGAAGAAATGAAAAACCCTTCGGTTTTTTTTGAAAATATGATTCCCCCAGAAATTATATCCATGATGGTTAAGTTTTTGGAGAGATCACTAAGTGCTAAAACAGGTATAGAACCAAGCAGAGGGATGAGTGGAGAAACAGGAGGAATGATGAGTGGAGGGATGAGTCAAATGACACCTCAGTCTATACTTCAAATGCTTGCGAATATAACAATCCCTCCAGAAGTGTGTGAGGAAATTCCAAAAATAGTGAAAGATGCTATAATTGAACAGAAAACTTTGATCGAACATATGCAATCTACAGGATATGTTTTAAAAGATCTCTCAATTGAGATACCCGCAGGAATTACAGTGGCGATTGTTGGGGAGACTGGAGCCGGTAAGACAACACTAATCAAACTAATTGCTCGATTTTACGATACTAATAATGGGAATATACTTATTGATGGAATTGATATTAAAAAAGTTCGTAAGAAGGATTTAAGAGATTTAATTGGGATTGTTCCGCAAGATGCCTTTCTTTTTACAGGTTCTATTAAGGATAATCTTCTCTATGCCTTTGAGAATCCAACTGAAGCAGATGAAGAAAAAATGATAGAAGTATCAAAATTTTTAGGATTACATAATTTCATAGAAACCCTTCATAAGAAATATGATACAAAGTTAAAAGAAAATGCTTCTAATATCTCAATTGGTCAAAGACAATTAATCGCATTTGCTCGAGCATTGATTACTGATCCTAAAATTTTAATATTGGATGAAGCTACATCTTCGGTTGACCCCTATACTGAAACCTTAATTCAAGATGCTTTAAATAAAGCACGTAAAGGGAGAACAACAATCATTATAGCTCACCGACTTTCGACTATTAAAAATGCTAATCTCATAGTAGTTCTGGATTCTGATAAGAAAGGTATAGTAGAATTAGGAAATCATGAGAGTTTGTTAGCATTGAATGGAAAATACAAGCGACTACTTGATATGCAGCATACGGATATTGCCCAATAAAAATTTATTTCTCAAAAGATTTTCCGTTATATTTTCATAAACCTAATTTAGAATCCTACTTTTATAGATATAAACAACCATTCAAATCGGTGGATTGACAATTCCTTATTTTGAATATTCTGGAAAAAAGATTTACTATCAAGTCAAAAATAATGATTCTCAACGAGCTATAATATTTATTCATGGATCTGGTGGAAATTCACATGTTTGGAAAGATCAATTAAAGTTAAAAGTAGATTATAATATATACACTCTAGATTTACCTTCTCACAGTAAGTCTGATGAGTTTTTAGAACACTCACTTGAATTATATGTAGATGTCCTTAGGAGATTTATTGAATATTTTGACTTAAAAGACGTAATTTTGGGCGGACATTCATTAGGTGGAGCAGTGATACAATCGTACTATTTTAATTATCCCAATGATGTCACTGCATTAATTTTAATTGGAACTGGGGGAAGATTAAGAGTTTTACCTGACACATTAGAAATTGTAAAAAATAATTTCCCTAAGTTTATTGAACATATGAATGATGATCTTAAAAATGAATATTTGAAAACAGCTCCAAATGTTTGCTATGATGATCTTATGATTTGTGATGGATTTGATATTCTTGATAAGACTGACTCAATTAATATCCCTTGTTTAATTTTAGTTGGTGAAAAAGATATTATGACCCCTGTTAAATATTCAGAATTCTTTCACAAAAAAATAAAAAATTCTGAACTAGTGATAATTGATAATGCAGGGCATATGGTTATGATAGAAAAACCAAAAGAATTAAATGAAGCAATAGAAACTTATATTAATAATAATTTTTAACTCATAAAATAGATGCCGAGAGTATATACTTATGGTCCTTTTCAATCGAGGCGATTAGGCCTCTCATTAGGTATAAATGTGCTACCTAATTATAAATTATGTACTTTTAACTGTGTTTATTGTGAAGTTGGAATTACAGAAAAGGAAAATCTAGTTTCTCCTGATTTCAGAATCAAAATTCCACCTTCTGCAAGCTTTAGAAGAGAATTAATTTCAATATTAACTCATGTCCCTCATTTAGATTCCATTACCTTTGGTTATAACGGAGAACCAACGTTAAATGATAATTTATTAGATTTTTTAGATATTGCTATTAAAGTAAGGAGTAAGTTAAATTGGATTAAGCAGGCACCTCAGCTAACAATTTTTACCAATTCTAGTACGGCTAATCAAAAACAAATAAGAGAGAAGATTAAAAGATTTGAGTTAGTATTAGCTAAATTAGATGTGGCTACTAGTGAAGATTATAAGCGTACAAATCGACCACACATAAATTCTCCTACTATTGAAGCAATTATAGATTCGCTAGGTGAATTGAAACAAGAAATGCCCAAAAACCATAAATTAGCGATTCAAACATTACTTTATAATTCATACAAAGAAGATTTCACCCCGAATAATAACAATGAAAATATTGAGAAATTAGCTTATGCTATCAAGAGAATTAAACCAGATAATGTTCAAATCTATTCAATAGCACGAATTCCCGCAGAATATTTTGTATATAGTATTGGTGATATTAGAAAGCAAGAAATAGTCAAATATATAGAAAATATTGTACAAAATAAGAATGTGCAAATCAATTTCTATTAATTATTTTCCAAATATTTTAATATATTATTTATAAAACCATATTAATACTCAAGTTTATATTGTTTTTAATTTATATAATGTGAGGGAAATGGTACAGGAGTATATTGCAGGAGTTGATATAGGGGGTACATGGATTCGAGTTGCAATATGTACAAAAGATTTAAATGAAGAATTAATTAAAAAAAAGAAATCTAGGACAATTAAAGAAACAAAATTTTCGATTGGTAAATTAGTTTGTAAGCTCTTATCTGAGATATTAGAAGAGAATCTAATCAAGAAGGATCAACTCGTTGGGATTGGAGTGGCCTCAGCTGGTCCTTTAAATATAGAAACTGGTGTAGTTTTTAATATTTCTAAATTTGGATTCAAAGAAATTTCTCTAAGGGATCCTATCGAACAGGCATTTCCAGGAATACCTTTATATTTTATAAATGATGCTAGTGGTGCTGTTCTTGGTGTACATTATTTCGAGGCAGATGAGGATGAAATAAACAACATAGTCTATATTACTTTATCAACAGGAATAGGTGGTGGAGTAATCTGTAATGGTCATTTGTTAATTGGTAAAGAGGGCAATGCTGTGGAAATTGGACATGGATCAGTCGAATCAAGAAGTAATATCAAGTGCAACTGTGGGGGAGTTGGATGTTGGGAGGCATATAGCTCTGGATCTGGAGTTAAATCAAGAGCTTTAGATGCATTGGAAAAAAAAAATATTAATGCAGATATACTACTTAAAATTGTAGGGGGAGATCTATCTAAGATAAGTGCTAAAGAAATCTTTAAGGCTGCAAGAAAAGGTGATATTCTGTCCACAAAAATCGTTGATGAATGTGTTTTTTATACTAAAGTAGGAGTAGGTTTAATAAATAATTATTACGATTGTTCAACGATATACTTCGGAGGTGCCATGATGAAAGATAAAGAACAAATTATACCTCATATAATTAAACAATTTGAAGATGAACCTCTTATATTTACAATAAATCGACCCCCAAAGATAAAAACCACAAAATATGAAGATGAAATTGGATTAATGGGAGCTTTGACACTTGTAAAATATAAACTAGAACAAAATGATGTAGTTTCTTAAAAAAAAATAATATTTGAATTAGATGGGAAAAAAAAACTTAATCTTTACATTAAGTGGAATACGAGGTATTGCGAAAAAAGATTTAGACTTTAAAACTGTAAAGAAAATCGCTTTAGCATATGGTTTATGGCTTAATTGTAAAGATAAAAGAGTCATAATAGGCAAGGATACAAGACCAAGTGGAAATGAAATTGAAAAGGCTGTTGTTGAGGGCTTAACTGAAGCTGATATGCACATAATCAATCTCGGAATTTGTCCAGCACCCATTATCATCTATACTAAAAATAAAAATAATATTCCAGGAGCGATAATTATTACAGGATCTCACAATCCTCCGGAATGGAATGGCTTAAAACTTCTTTCAGAAAGAAATTACCTCGGTAAAAGGGATATAGAACAGATTTCAAACATCATAAATACAAAAAATCTAGATTCTTATTCTTCAAAAAAATCAGTAAAGCCTAAAAATATTGAATCAATGAATGCAATTCCAGGTTATATTAAGGATCTCCATGAATTTATCGCCTATAAAAGGATAAAACGGAAAAATAATCTTCGAGTAGTGATTGACACAGGAGCTGGAGCCGGTCAGTATGCTACTCCTCAATTGCTTGAAGGATTGGGGTGTAAAGTAAAGGTACTAAACAATGAGTTACTTGTAAATGATACATTTCCAAGAGAAATTGAACCTATCGAGGAAAATTTACAAGATTTGAGAATGGAAGTATGGCAAGGTAAATATGATATTGGATTTGCTCATGATTCTGATGCTGATAGATTAGCCATAATTGGGGAAAATGGTGTTTGTTATCCTGAAGATATTGGACTAGCCCTCATTACCGAATATTATTTGAAAAATAATCCCATAGAAAAAGAATTATTTGTTGTTACAAATCTTGCTTCTTCACTAAGATTTGAAGCAATAGCAGAAAAATATAATGCTGAAGTAATTAGAACTCCCGTAGGAGAGAGATATTTAATAGATAGGATATATTCTTTGATTTTGAAAAATGAAGGGAATTCAAGAAAACGCTTAGTTTTCGGGGGAGAAGGTTCATGTGGAGGATTTATTTTCCCTTATTTCAATAATACTCGAGATGGAATTTTTGCAGCTGCCAAAATTATAGAAATTTTAGTAATAACTGGGAGCAAAGTATCAGATTTGGTTTCTAACCTTCCTAGATTCTATTCATACAGAGAAAAGATTAATATTGGAAATAAGGACATTAATCTGATTATTAACCTAGTAAAAAAAGAGTTAATTGAGGAGGGAGAAGAAGTAAATCAAATTGATCTTGATATCCGATTTGGAGAAGGTAAAGATTGGTTCATTTTAATACATCCTTCAAACACAGAACCAATAATCAGAGTTATCAGTGAAGCAAAAAGAGAATCTTTAGCAAGAGTTTATTGTGAAGCTACAGCTGAACTCATTAAGCTTATTATTTCAAGAATGTAGTTTTTTAATAGTTCTTCAAATCTTCTTTATTTTTTTATGCCCATCCTTTTCCCATTTATTCAAAAAGAGTGAAAAATACCAATATATTTAAATATTAAAGTATATTCTTTTTTCTTTAAACATATTTGTTGATAAATCATGGTAATTAAAGTTTATAGATGGATTGAATTGGATCGCAGAGATACCCTATTCAGTAATCCGTCTGTATGTAAATCAATGACCATGACATTAATGTATGCGGGTATTAACCTACATATATTAAAGGCATTATCCTAATAAATGCGTAGAAATCAACAAACCTTTCGTACTTATTCTCACATACTTTTTACAAAATTTATTTAGTAATTTACAGCTTTGACTTAAATCCTTACGCTTTAAACAGGTTTTGCACAATGTTAATCATGGAGCTCTATTACTTCAAATTAGGATAAATAAATATGTTTCTTTAAAAAAGATAATAAAAATATAATAAAAATAATATAATAAAAAAAGAGGTAGATAAAATTGTTAGAATTAAAGGAATTGGCAGAAAATAGAGAATCTGCTTGGTTAGAAAGAAGTCAAGAGTTAGCAAATGAAAAACGTCAAAGTAAACGATTAAGAGAGCTAAGAGTAAGTATGCTTTATAATCCAAGATACGTTGAAGAAAGAGAGAGAATTTTAAATGATCTACATGTTTTAAGAGTCTCTTACAGTCATAATTGTTAATCTAAAAAGGGAAAATAAACCAAGTGAAGTAAAAATGTCAATGGATAATAGTGAAATAGAACAAAATTTAGGTAAAATGGAGTTTATGTCGGATCAAACAGAGGACACTCAACTCGTCATTCATATTAAAAAGAAATGGAAATCAAACATATGGAAATCTTACATATTTCATTTTTTCATGGGTCTTCACTTAATTTCTGGTGTACTGTTGCCTTTTTTCCTGACATGGGGAAAGTTAACTTTCGTTGAAGTGATGTTCTTACAAAGTTACTTTACAATGATGATTTTACTATTTGAGATTCCGTGTGGAGCAATAGCAGATTACATTAGCAGAAAGTTCTCTTTAACACTAGGGGCTTTAATCACATCATTTGCAGCGTTAATCTATGGGAGTTATCCACATATATTCATTTTTATAATCGGGGAAACGTTATGGGCTTTTGCTAGCGCGTTAACATCTGGTACAGACCAAGCATTTACATATGATACATTAAGAAAGCTTGAGAGAGAAAATGATATCTCGAAAATAACGGCTAGAAACAGGAGCTTCATGTTATTTGGGATAGCTATTTCAGCTCCAATTGGCTCATTTATAGGTGCATATCTGTCATTAAATCTAGTAGTAACTCTTATGTTTATTCCATTCTTCATAGCGGCATTGGTATCTTTAACACTAAGAGAACCAAATCATGAGTTAGAAAAAGATAAAACTGAAAATTACTTAAATGTGTTAAAATCAGGATTCAAGGAGCTCAGGGGTAACAAGATATTAAGGTTATTAGCTTTAGAAATGATTGTAACCGAATCTATTGTATTCTTCTTAATATGGACATATCAGATATATTTGGAAGCATTGAGTTTTCAATTAATTTTCTTTGGATTTGTGAGTGCATCTATGACTGTTATACAGATAGTGTTTAACAATATGGTACCAAAACTTACTACAAAATTGAAAAATAAGACAAGATTTCTGCAGGTGTATACGATAATACCAGGACTGGGGTATATACTCATGGCGTTGATATTCTATATTCCAATTAGTGTTCCTTTAATTCTTACAATAATTGGATTTGGCTTCTCACGAAGTATAATATTCGTCAAGGGTATAAATAAGCAAATTGCGACACAGAATAGGGCTACTGTTTTAAGTACTATCAATATGGCAGCAAGTCTAATCAGAACAATTCTTTACCCTCTCATTGGATACCTTATAATGTGGAATTTAAGCACCACTTTTTTTCTATTAGGAACGGTAATAATCATCTTTGCTATACTCTCGAGAATAAGAAACGAATATTTATAACATTTTTTTTTACTTTATATTTTACGAATCTATTTATTTAATTCTTCTAATATTAAATGAGCAAGTTTTTTACCAACGACTTGAGTTATTTCTTCTAAAGTGGCTTTTTTAACATTATCAACACTTCCAAAATGGTTTAATAACTTATTTCTGGTTATAGGTCCAACTCCTTCAATATCATCTAATATAGATCCAATCATACGCTTTTTTCTTTGCTTTTTATGAAGTCTGACAGCAAAGCGGTGAGCCTCATCTCTAACTCTCTGGAAAAGTTTTAAAAGAGGTGAAGTTTTGGGAAGTATAATTGGATCTTTCTTATTTGGAACATAAATTTCCTCATATTTTTTAGCTAATCCAATTATAGGGATTTCAAGGCCTAGCTCACGTAAGACAGAGCTCCCAACATTCAATTGACCTTTTCCACCATCAACTATTATTAAATCGGGAAGTTCTAGATTTCTCTTTAGAAGCATAGAATATCTTCTTGTTAATATCTCCTTCATCATTGCCACATCATCAGGTGTCGATTTAGTTCTTACTTTGAAATGCCTATAATATTTATTATATGGTTTTGCTTCTAAAAAATAAACCATTGACCCAGTTGCATCCTTACCTTCAATATTAGATATATCAAATCCTTCAATAATTCGAGGTTCTTTTGGAAGATTCAATCTTTCTTTTGCTTCTTTTAAAACTTCTTCTCTGAAATCTTTCTCATCCATTCTAATATGTTCCATTTCCATCTGCTGTTGAACAATAACCATAGCGTTTTTGTTTGCAATTCTCATCAAACTTGTTTCATAATCATCGATTGGGGCTCTTATCTCTATCTCCCTTTTTATATCCTTCAAATAATTGATTAAAGGACGAAGATTTTCCTTTAATTCAGGGATTATTATTGCTTCAGGTAATTGTGTTTTAAAATCTTGATAATACTGTTCTAAAATTGAAATAAAAATTTCATTCTTTAGAACTAGTTTTTCTTTTAAATCAAAATCATAAGATTTTTTGTTTATAATTCTACCTTCTCTAATATGAATTATAACCATAGCCAAAAAATCATTTTGGCTGTTGTAACCAATGATATCCTTATTAGATTCATAATCAAAAAATACATGCTGTTCATCTGTCGCATGGTCAATGTCTTCGAGTTTATCTCTCCAGAATGCAGCTACTTCAAATTCTTGCTCTTTTGAGGCATTTTTCATTTTTTCTTCAATTTCCTTCCTCAATTGTCCGGTTTCTCCTTTTAAAAACATTTCAATTTTTTTAATATTATCTCGATATTCCTCTTTAGTAATATCAGTAAAACATGGACCCGGACAGAGTTTTAACTGGTAATAAAGACACGGTCTCCTTTTTTTTTTTATTGGTTTTTTACATGAGCAATAAGGAAAAATCTTTCTTAAATCTCTTAAGATCCTAATTATTTCTTTTTTGTCGGTATAAGGCCCTATAAACAGATTTTTCTGAGAAAATTTTTCAGGATTTCTTAGGACTCTTATTCGAGGAAAATTTTCACTGTAAAAGATTCCTACCCAAGGATAAGATTTAGAATCCCTCATTACAACGTTATATCGGGGAAGGTGTTTTTTAATTTGGATATTTTCTAAGAGTAATGCTTCTTTTTCATTATCTGTAACAATATATTCAATCGAGGCAATTTTACTTACCAATTCCTTGATTTTTTCTTCATAAAAAGGATCATTAAAACTGGTTTTTAAAAAATATTGACTAACCCTTTTTTTTAAATTGATAGCTTTACCAATGTATATTATAGAGCCATCGTTATCTGCGAATAGATAAACTCCAGGTTCATTTGGTAAACTCTTTCTCTGCAGTTCTAAATCCTTCATATATGTGAAAAAATTCTAAAATTCCTTTCTATTAAATGATTAATATTCTACAACAAGTAGATTTTACTGTTATTAAATAGTAAGAGAGGATAAATTTAATTTATTGTTATAGAATTGAACCCCATTCCTTTTTTAGTCGAATTTATATTTTAATATATAATTATAATTTTGATAATTTCTAATTAAAAATTTATAAAAAGATAATTATACTTAATATGTAATTTTTCTTAAAGAAAGAATACTAGTTAATTAAGAATAATGGTAACCATTAGAATTTGTCCTAAATGTAAGCAACCGTCGTTAAAAAGTGCTCTAAATGTGTCTGGTTGGTTAGGAGCAAACTTGATGGAATGTAAAAAATGTGGGTATACAGGATACTTTTTTATTGAGATTGATCCAGAGGATTTTGAACTAGATGAGGAAGAACCCAAAGACGATTATAAGGAATCTTAAAAATATGAAATTTTTTAAACCATTATTTTTATAATCCTTAAAGAATACAATAAAATGGGTTTAAAATGGATCAATTAATAAAAGATGCTGAACGAATTAAATCCTTAGAAATTCAAGGAGCGACAAATATAGCTATTAATGCGATTCAATTTTTAAGTGATTATGCAAAAAGATTAAAATCTGACAATCTTGAGAAATGTTTTGAAAATTTATACAAAGCAGTAAACATCTTAATTAATTCAAGACCTACGGAACCTGCTATGAAGAATGGTTTAAAATTTATAATGAGTAAACTAGAAAAAGAAAAAGAGAGTTGTTATGCTGAGTTCATTTCAGACGTAATAGAAAAATACAAAAACCAGTATTATGATATGCTTCAAACTGCAAAAAAGAGAATTGCTATAATAGGATCTCGGCGAATTCCTAATGTAGATAAAAAATTCAATGTGATGACTCATTGTCATTCAAGTTTGGTCACAGCTATTCTCTTAGAAGCTAAAAACCAAAATAAGAACTTCAATGTAATTAATACAGAAACACAACCAAGATTACAAGGTAGGAAAACAGCAAATAAATTAGCAGAGGCGGGAATAAAAGTCACTCATGTTGTTGATAGTGCTATGAGGTGGGCTGTAAAACATTTTGAAGTTAATGTAATAATAATTGGAGCAGATAGTATAACAAGTGAAGGTACCATAATTAATAAAATAGGTTCAAGGTTATTAGCATTAGTAGCTCATGAGGAACATGTTCCCTTTTATGTTGCTTCTCCCTTGTTAAAATACAATCCCGAGACTAATCTTGGAATTTTGGAAACTATTGAAATGAGAGAGGCAAAAGAGGTATGGGAAAACCCTCCTAAAGGTATTGAAGTTCTAAATCCTGCATTTGAAACTGTTTCTCGACGATATATAGATGGATTAATCACTGAGGCAGGAATTTTTGCTTCAAGTCATGTTCCAAATTATTTTGAAAAATGGTATCCAGAATTGCTATAATTATTTAAAATATACATTTAACCCCATTTTTCTATAGCTTTAGCTAATTCACTATGATCTTTAGCATAATCTTCTAAGTCATGTCCTTCTAGTACAGAAGATATTGATTGTCTTATAGCACGAGCTCCAGCCTCTGTCCCATCTGGATGACCATGACATCCTCCACCAAATTGATAAACTAAATTTTTTCCTAATATTTTCATTAAGTCTGGAATATGAAGCGGACTTAAACCTCCGGAAGCAACGGGTAATGTAGGTTTAATGTTATACCAATCTTGATCAAGTGTTGTAAAGTTGTTTCCAACAACTTTTTGTTCTGTGATAATCTTATTTATTTCTACAACTTCTTGCCGTTCACCTTCCATTTTTCCAACAACCGTTCCTGTGTGTAATTGATCCATTCCTATTAATCTCATTAGCTTAGCTAAAGCTAGCATAGTTATTCCATGCTTCTTATTTCGAGTAAGAGCTGCATGCATTGCTCTGTGAGCATGGATTACTACGTCTTTATCATCTAGATAATCTCTAATTTCTTGGAGTGCAGAAAAACCAACAGTTAATATATCTAACATGATATATTCCCCACCATTTTCTACAACAAAATCAGCTCTTTTTTTCATTGTGGTTAATGGTGCCGTTATATTAGGCATATATATCTTTTTTTCTCCAGTATCTTTTTCAACCTTATCTCGGATTTTTAGAGTTTCCTCAATTCTTTTCTCAAACTTATTAAACGACATACTTGTTAAGTTTTCGTCATCTTTTACAATATCTAAACCTCCACTCCACGCTTGACCACATACATTTGCGTGTTCAATTTCATTTAATCCAACCTTTGGTTTAACAATTGTTCCAAGTAATGGTCGATTTTCAACTTTAGTTAGTTTCCGTATTCCTTCTATGCCAAATTTTGGTCCTTTATAGGCAGAAACTATGCTTTTAGGAAAGGATATATCTAATAATCTTAAATATTTTAACACTTTCATCCCAAATATGTTTCCAGCTATTGCGCTTAAAATTTGAGGTATATTATCTGCTTCAAAAAGTTCCTTTGTATATGCAATCTTTACCACACTGTTTTTTTCATCAATGTAGAATGCTGATGGTTTAAGCCGTTTAGCAATATCTGCAGATAAAGTAGCTATTTCAGTCCATGTTCCTATTGAGCTTTCTTTAGCAATTTCTTCACATGCTTGCTCTAAATTTCTGCAGTTTATTGATTTTTCAACATAATACATTGCTATAAGGTCATCCTTATTTGGATGGTAATTTAAATTTACATAATGTACCACTCT
>JAHQWY010000047.1 GCA_029856445.1 Promethearchaeia archaeon | reverse complement strand
GACAATGACAAGATCAGTCACGTTTCTGCCTGTTTTTCGAGAGAAGTATTCCAATCCCGCAGGGGCATCGATGAGCACAAAGTCATAATTCTTGGATAAGATGTCAATAATGCGCTTCAGATAATTATTAATACTACAATAGCACCCTTCTCCTTCTCCCCGCCCCATTTCCAAAATATCAAAACTATCCATCTCAATTAGAGCATCAAATACCTCAGATTCGACAATTTGATCTTTTGAGACGTCGAGAGGGATTAGTCTTTTTTGAATTTTATGTTTAAACTCAGCCATTTTTCCCCCGACTGTTTCTTTAAAATGTATTTCTTTACCGATGATATCACCGATATTTGCATCAGGATCGGCATCAATGACTAGAATGTCGAGGTTTTTATTTTTTTCAAGGAGATATTTAAGCATTAAGACAAGGAGAGTCGATTTACCCACTCCCCCCTTTCCAGAAAATGAGATAATTTTTTTCATATTAGTTCTCTCAAAATTAGTTTTTAATTTCTAATTAAAGATAATAGATTTAAGATTAAAAATTTAATATAAATAATTAAAAAGACTAAAATGCTTTCTTATAAGAAAAATTAACTGGTTTAGCATAGAAATTAATAATAAATAGAAAATACTATTGAGACCATGGCAATTCGTTATATAAAGAAAAATGAAATGGATGAGTTGTTGAATCTTTATACTCATCTTCACCGTCGCGATGTACCTTTGCCAGAGAAATCAAAATTAGAATCTATTTGGGAAGAAATCATCTCTAATCCACGATTGCATTATTTTGTGGTTGAATATAATAACAAAATAGTTTCCTCTTGCACGCTTGCTGTCATTCCTAATTTAACGAGGGGAGGAAGACCCTATGGATTGATTGAGAACGTGGTAACTCATGCAGATTATCGTAAAAGGGGATTTAGTACATCAATTCTTCAATATGCTCTTGATACCGCCTGGAAAAATAAGTGTTATAAAGTAATGCTATTAACAGGTTCAAAGGATCCAGCCATTTATAGATTTTATGAAAATGCAGGTTTTAAACTAGGAGTAAAAGAAGGTTTTGTTGCTAATGCACCTGATTATTTGTAGGAAGAGGGGATCAATTTAGGGATAGAGAAATGGAAGAATAGAAGTTAGAGGAGGATGATTATGGCTAAAAATTCTGATGAAAATAATAAAAAAGAAGAATTCTTGAATTATTTTAAGAAACTAAATGAATATTATAAACTGTTTGTTAAAATATTAGATCAATCCATAACAAAAGAAGAAAGAGAGAAAATTTTAAGGGAATTAATTCCTATCCACAAAGAATTAAAAATAAAAGATAATGAAAGAATAGCTAGAGGAGAAAAACAATTTACCCCTAAAATGATATTGGAGGATTTGAAGAGAAAGGGGATAGTAAACTTAAAAATGCCTTATAATGAAATAGTTATTAAATTGAAAGATGATTCATTGACAAAAGAAGAGAGAAGACTGTATAGTAATCAATTATTTTATACAATTGCAGAACAAACTGAGAAAATCAGAAAATATAAGAAAAAAAAAGGCAAAAAAAAAGTTGGAAAGCCACCTATACCAGATCTATCACAAATTGGGGATATACTATCAAGAACCAGAACGATAATTAGTAGTAGGAAAATCAATTTAAATGAAAAGGATGATCTTGAGTTGCAATGTCCGAATTGTAATGTTCCATTAACATTAATCCCTTATGATGAAAAGATTGGTAAATTAATTTGTCGTAAGTGTGGGTATGAAAAAATTACTAAAAATCCTACGTTTTTAACTTAGATATTTAGATTTTTCATAATAGGGGTGATATTATTCTGGAAAATATAAATGTAAATAAAGAAATTAAAGCAATTATATTTGATTTTGACTTTACATTAGCAGATTCATCTAGAGGTGTTCTAGAATGTGTAAATTATGCTTTACAGGAGCTTGGTTTTAAATCATTACCAGAAAAAGAGATAAACAAAACGATTGGACTTACACTTGAACATACGTTAGTCAAACTAGTAGGAGAGCAACATTTTGATAAGGCTGAAAAATTTAAGCATTTTTTCATTAAAAAAGCAGATGAAGTTATGGCAGATCTTACGATGTTATTTACTGAGACTCCAAGGGTAGTTCAGGTATTATATGAGAAAGGAATTAAATTAGGAATTGTATCAACGAAATTTCGGTATAGAATTGAAACCATTTTACGGAGAGAAAGACTTTTAAATTATTTTGAAGTTATTATTGGGGGAGAAGATGTATCAACTCTCAAACCAAATCCATTCGGTTTGTTGTTGGCTGTGAAAAAATTAAAATTGGACCGTTCGGAAGTCATTTATATAGGAGATAGTGTTACTGATGCAGAAACAGCTAAAAGAGCAGGGATATCTTTTATTGCAGTCCTTTCAGGAGTCACTCCCCGAAATGCTTTCAATCAGTCCCAATTAAGAGATTTTCTTAGTAATATCTCTGAACTTCCTAATATATTGGGTATCAAATAAGGAATGAAAATAAGATTTGATAGATTTTTATTGTTCTTGTCTATATATAGGCACTATTTTTGAGGTGAACTCTTCGAGTGTATAAGGGAATTCCTCTTCGCTTGCGATTTTCCCTAATTCCAACATTATCTGTCGAGCTAAGAGCCAAAAGGCTAATCCTAGTGCTTTTTTACCTCGATTGTTTGCTGGAATTGCAAGATCTATGCCATTGAGAGTATCATCAGTATCAAAAATAGAGACAACAGGAATACGAGCTAATTTCGCTTCTCTTAAAATTACTTTATCTGCATGGGGATCGACGATCACCACAACACTAGCGTCTTTAATATACGTATCAATAAGTGGATTGGTTAAGCTTCCAGGTATAAATCGGTTTATCACAGCTTTACACCCTAATACTTCGCAAAACTTTTTGACAGGTTCTTTACCATATCTTCTAATAGAAGTAACAATTACTCTATCACTCCCTTCTTCAATGTACTTACTTAAAAACTTCGCAGCTATATTTAATCTTTCATCTGTTTTAGTTAAGTCAATAACGTATAATCCATAGTTTGTCTGTCTATAAATAAATCTTTTTGCATCACCGGTTAATAATTTTGTACCAATATGTATACCGCAACTTAAATAAAGTTGTTTTCTTTCCTCATCTTTATCAATTAATTCTTCTCTTAATTCAATTCCCGCTTCGACGTCTTCGGTATCTAATAGTTCGAGTTCTTCTTCGAGATCTAAATCTTCTTCAAAGTCAATTTCTAATTCTTCTAAAGGTTCTTCTACCTTTTTTTCTTCAATCTTTTTCTTCTTTTTAGCCAAGATAGTAGCCTTATTTATTTTATATTTTTATTGATTCTATCGATCGATACCAAAATTTTCAAAAAGTTATGTATGTTTAATTGAATACATTATAACTTTAATATTTTATTAAGAGATACTTTCTAAATAATTCAGAACTAAAATATTAATATAGTTTAAAATTTAAATTATTGTACTACTTTATTATTTTATACTCTAGGATAAATTTAAAACTGTAATTCGGTTTGAACTATGGCAACTTACCGACTAGTACTTGGAATCATTGCTGGCATCATCCTTAGTTTTTTTACAGTTTTTTTCTTTAACATGACAGGTATCGCTGCTCTTATCAAGCAAAATATCGGAACTAATCCTATAAAAGCTGCTTCTTTATTAGTAGGGGCAAATTTTGATTTTGACATGATTTCATTCTTCACTAGTAGCCCTACAGTTCTTGGTTTCTTTGCCAAAGAACTGTTAGCATGGATTTTTATAGGATTATTAGCTGGAATTATCTCTAAAGGTTTTAAAAGAGGAATTACAGCAGCATTGTTAGTCGTAGTTATTGATATATTATTATGGATAATTTTTAGTATAATTTCTGGTGAGGATTTAATGGCACTATTCCAAGGAACACAATTATCTGAAACTTTAGGTGGAATTATTAGTGCTCTGGTAGGTGCATTTATAGGAGGGTCGATCGGGGGATTAATTACTGGTCCTTATGAGGAATTCTATTAGGGGTTACTTATTTGAAAATCAATATTACTCTTTTATAAACTGTTCTGGAGGAAATTTTTATTCTCTATTTGTATATGATCACAGATTATCAATTAGGGACAGTATTTATTGAAATGTTAATATTTGTTACTACCTAAAATTTAAAGTTGTTTAATTAATTATAAAAAATAATGGCTAAGAAAGAAGAAATTTTACCAGATCGTGAATTCGCAATCGATCTACTAAAAGAGTTAAAAATACCGCTTTCAGTTAGACGCCATTCTGAAAAGGTAGCAGATAAAGCTATGGAAATAGCAAACAAAATAACAAAGGTTAAAGTAGATAAAAATCTAATTGAAATTGGCGCACTTCTGCATGATATTGGAAGAACAAAAACACATGGTTTCAGTCATGCTTTAATTGGGGGAAAAATTTTAAGAGAAAGAGGGTTTTCTGATAAACTAGCAAAAATTTGTGAAACTCATATTTTGGGAGGTTTAGATATAGAAGATGCAAAGAGACTTGGTCTGCCAGAAAAAAATTATTTACCAGTTTCATTAGAAGAAAAGATAATATGTTTAGCAGATAAACATATGGCTGGAACTAGGGAGGTTACAATAAAAGAGAGATTTAATCGGTGGTTTCAAAAGTATGGGAGAAGTCAGATTTTATTGAAGTCCAGGGAACGTATTAGAAAAATCCAAAAAGAAATAGAAAGTTACATGTAAATATATTATTTGAATAATTTCTTCTTTAACTGATTTAAAATACCTTCATCTTCTAATATTTTTGTAAGGAAATCAGGTAATTTCTTAAAACTTACTTCCTTATTTTTCGTCTTGTTGAAAATAATACCTTTATTCAAGGCAATCTCCAAATGATCCCCATGAGAGAAATCTGTTTCATTCCAATTTAATTGAATTCCTGGGATTCCTAGGTTAATCAAATTTCTAAAATAAATTCGAGCAAAAGTTTTTGCAATAATCGCTTTTACTCCAAGGATCTTAAATACATTGACAGCTTCTTCCCTGGAACTACCTGTACCAAAATTTTCACCCGCAATAATTATATTATTCTTTTTTACCATTTCTATAAAGTTTGGATGAAGGTATCTGAGCGTATGTTTAGCCATTTCAGAAGTATCTCTTAGGGTTAATGCATTACTTGGAACGATATCATCTGTGTTGATATCATTTACTAAAATATATGTATAACCTTCGATTTTATTAATCAATTACAATAACCCCCTTGGATCTGTAATTTTTCCATTTATAGAAGAAGCTGCGACCGTCGCTGGAGAAGCCAAGTATATTTGAGCGCTAGGTGCCCCCATTCTCCCCACAAAATTACGATTTGAACTACTTATACAAATTTCATCAGGTCCTAAGACACCCATATGACCACCTACACAAGGACCGCATGTAGAATTGCCAACTATCGCTCCAGCGTTTAAAAAAATTTCAATCAATCCTTCCTTTAAAGCTTCTCTGTAGATCTCCATAGAAGCGGGAATTATAATTAGTCGTGTTTTGGAATTAATCTTATTTCCTTTGAGAATTTTAGCAGCCATACGGAAATCTTCCATTCTTCCATTAGTACAACTACCTATAAATGCTTGATCAATTTCAACTCCTTCTACTTCCTCTACTTGGGCTATATTGCCTGGACTTGAAGGTTTTGCTACAACAGGAGTAATTTCTGATAGATGATAGTTGAATTCCTTTTCATAAACCGCCCCCTCATCAGGATATACATATTTATAGGGAGTGCTTGTTCTTTCTTTTAACCACTTTGTTAATCTATCATCAGGTAAAAATACTCCAAATTTTGCTCCCGCTTCAACTACCATATTAGTGATGGTCATCCTTCCATCAATAGAAAGGCCCTTTATACCATCACCATGAAACTCTAATGATTTATAAATTGCACCTTTAGTTGTTAAATCACCGATTAATTGTAATATAAAATCTTTCGACATTGTACCTTTATTTAATAGACCTTCAAGGATTATTTTAAAAGATTCTGGTACTTTAAACCATAGATTTCCTGTTGCGAAGACGACTGATACATCAGTAGCTCCAATGCCAGTAGATAAACAATTAAATGCCCCATATGTGGTTGTATGGCTATCGGAACCCACTATTAGCATTCCAGGTCTAGAAAAACCCATTTCTGGTAGAACTTGGTGACAAATTCCTTTATTCATCCCAATATTATGTATGAATTTATATTTTTTAGCAAATGTCCTACAGTCTTGATGCATTTCTGCCGCAGAAATAGTAGGAGCAGGAACCCAATGGTCCAGGATAAAAAAAATTTTATTTGGATCCCATACATAATCTATCTCTAATTTTTCATACTCCTTGTGAATTCTTCCTCCTAATTGCTCATGAACCATTATCAAATCGATTTCACATTCAATAAATTGACCTGGAATCACATCTTTAAGATTTGAATGGTCTAACAATATTTTTTCAGCAATAGTATTTGACATCATACCTCACAAAATAATTCTTTTTTTTCACATAATAGTTCATAATCATTATCAATCATTAATATAGATTGCCGGGTTATTAAAGCAGCTTCTAATAAAACTTTCGAGTCTACTTTATCTAAAGTATCATTTTTATTGTGGGTATATTTTCCGGCAGCTCTGGTTACGATATCAACAGAATCATATCCTCTTAGATGAAACGGAACAGAATCCGTATGTGCTCCAACAGACAAATGAAATCCTTTAACATTAACCCCCTCTTCAATTGCCGAATTTTCTAAATATTTACTAAGTAAAGGAGCAATTTTTTTTCTTGGCAAGACGCCGTATGACTCTAAATATTCTACTCTATTTCTCGAATTTCCTGCGCATGATATCATATCTAAATTAAAATGAAAGGTCCTACCTTTTATAAATTGTTCTTCATGATTATTTACAAATATCCGGGATCCCATGGTTCCTAATTCTTCTGCCGAAAATTGACAGAACCACAAATTAAAGTTTTCAAGAGGATTATCTTTAAAGTAATTACTTAAGACAAAAACAATTGCCATACCAGAAGCATTATCTAAAGCACCTGGAGATTCATTTTGTGTATTTTGGAACAATAAAAAGATGTTGGACATAGAAATTAAAATCGTAGATATCCATATTCCTGTCCCAACCACAATTAAATTTAATTTCAGAGGTGAATATGTCCTAATAAATAAGGCAATTAAAAAACTCCCAAGAAATATCCCACTATAAAGCCAAATTCGATATAAGACTACTCTCCAGGATGTTTTAAATGTTTGTGATTTAGAATCTAAATGAGCAGATATAATAATATTCCCTGCTTTCGTAGTAGGTAATTTATTTGCGGGAATTTTTACAAATACATTTGTAGCTGAGTGCATATTACCATAATACTCCCCCCAGAAACCCGGAGTTTCCGGATGTCTCAGTCCTTTAACAATTAGTAGAATTAAAACAATTCCAGTTCCAATAACAAATAGTGATAGAAATAAATCAACATAAACAAACATTAGAATAAATAACGAGAAAGTTAAGTTAATCACCATAATAAGTTTTATCAATGTAGTTGAGTAAAAATCAGAGAATTCAAAATGTTCTTTTTTTATTTGAGAATTTTCAAAACCAATTTCTCTAAATACATCAACAGTAAGATCTACTGCTGCTTTTTCTCCCTCAGTACCCGCTAAACGAGGAAAATTAAACATCTTAACATAGTCATATAGCCTATTTACGTTAATCGACAGTTTATTAGTAAACCTCTTCTTCTATATTCATTGAAATAAAAATACAAATTCTGTTAAAATTCAGCCAATTTTTTAAAATAACAAGAATAATTTATGTTTTATCATTTTAAATTTTAATTTTACGAGTTTAACATATTTAAAACTGTTTTTTGTATCTTTTCTTGAACATATTCGATGATATCATCAGAGTTAATTACATGATATCCTTCGTTTATGGCTCGAGATAGATAAAGCTTTCTCACCTTATCTAAAAAAGAAGTGTCTTCAAATTTCTCTAAATACTTTTCATTTTTTCTAGCTAAGGCAATTTTAGGTTCAATATCTAAGATTATTGTTAAATCAGGATAACCTATGAACTTATTCAACTCTTTTATCCATTCAATGGAGATCTTATCAGATTGAATAGATTGATATATGATAGATGATTCTATATAACGATCAGATATGACAATGAATCCATCATCAAGTTTTTTCTTTATTTCGTTATGATAATGGAGATCTCTATCTGCAGCAAATAATAACGCATCAGTAGTTGGGGGGATTTCTTTATTTTTCAAAAATTTCCTCAATATTTTACCTATTTCACTTTTAGAAGGTTCATAGGTGAGGTGAACCTTAAAATGCTTCTTGTGCTCCAAAAAAGCTGCAAGTAATTGACTATGGGTGGTACTACCACACCCATCAATCCCATCTAAAACAATAAAAAGAGATTTATGTGTCAAAATAATCTCAAATAACTAGTTTTTATTGATATTTTATATGAATCTAGTAATTAAATAATCAATAAGGACTTATTGGTTATAATCTTAATCAACTTAAATTATTAAATTTTTAACAAAATAAGACATTGTACAATCATTAGATTATAGTCTAGTTCCAAAAAGATTAAAAAGATTAAATATTATCTAAGGAAAAAAATTTAACATTTTAAAATGCACGCTAGTAATCCCACAGGATTTTGTCCAAGATGTAACCAGAATGTTCTTTTAATGCGTAAAGATTTTGATACGTGTTTAGCAATAATGTTATTGATTTTTACAGCAGGAATCGGTTTAATTATCTACCTCGCAGTGTATTATGGTAGAAAAGAAGATAGGTGTGTACATTGCGGTACTCAGATTTCAATCCCACCATCTCAGCAATCATATACATATCAACCTCGAATGCAGACTCAATCTACAGTATCTCCTAGACCAGGAAACATATCTGAGGAAATTCAAGGAGAACTTCCAAATTTTTGCGCATTATGTGGAGAAAAATTAGAACCTGGCATAAAATTCTGTCCAAATTGTGGTAGCAAAATTACAGGAGAATGAAATAGTCATAACTATACATTGATTCTCCTATAGAGTTTTATTTTATTCCTATCAATTATTGGTCTAATGATCATTTAATTTCACTATTTCATATCTTCAAATTAAAGAATTAAAAATAAATTTTGGAGATAAGATAAATGATGTATTGTACTCAATGTAATAGAAATGTAGAGACAAAAAAAATGGAGTTTAACGTTGCACTAGCAATTTTCTTAGCAATATTTACAGGCGGTATTGGTTTATTAATATATGTTGCGGTATATATAGATAGAGATAAGAGACCTCGGTGTATTCATTGTAATTCTGTCTGTTATACGCAAAATATTACTCAACCAAGTTCAAATTATCAATTAATTACTACTCCTAGCCAGAACCAAAATCAGAAAATGGTTTTAGTAAGTCAGCGAGTTGAGGAAAAACCTAAATTTTGTTATAATTGTGGTGTTGAGTTGAGTCAAAGCGAAGCTGCTCGATTTTGTCCTCTATGTGGAACTAATACCGAATAATTTAAATTTTCTTTTTCTTATTTTAATATTTTAGTGTTCTATAATCAGATTATTTAGAATTTAACGTTAATTTTTCTTTGATCGTTTTCAATATAGTTGACTCAACAGGGGTACATCCCTGTATAAATGTTCCATTTTCTTTTTGATGAAAAGTACAATTTCCGATAAGATATGTGTCTGAGTAAAGATCTGATTTTTTAATTCCCTTTCCTATTGCTAAGTTCAAAGGTTTTTCAGAAGTGTAATGCTTATCTATGAACTCTTTATTATTTTTCAATAAGTTGAAAATTGTTGATAAACAAGCAGAACAAGAATCAATATCTATGAGTTTAACATTTTGATATTTTATAGTTATAGATTTTGGAGGGGGTTCTAAACGTTTGACAAACTTATTAATATTCTCTGGTATCGTTTTAATATCTTTAAGCGTTTTAATTGATGGTAAGATGGTTTCTGAAATTAATTTTAAATGAGGAACATCTTCGAGAGACCATTCTGGTTGAGTTAATGTGAGAGCAATTATATCCGCTGCTAAAAAATTAGTAGAAGCTATAATAGTGTCTAATTTTACTGCATTTCCCGAAGAGGGCCCCATTCCTTCATGAGCGTAAGAAGCATCTATTACTACTAAATCTGGAACAAATATGTTTGCAAGATCAGCTATAGCTATATCTAATTCTTTTATTTTTCTCATAGATTTTTTTAATTCTTCAATCAATTTTGGAGATTGAAGGTGGTGCAATGCGATTTTATCTCTTTTATATATCAACCCTTTCATATTTTTAAAACTTAATGAAGCCCCACAATGCATATGCATTTTCAAGACTGGAATGGAAATGATGTAATCGATATCATGAAAATAACCGGTTATCCTTATATTTTTTAGAATTTTTCCATTTGGAATCTCTTTCTTCACTGGAGTTAACTTATCTAAATCAATGAATTGAAGATCTTTATTATTTAATAAATCAGTGAAACCAGATTGTTCAAAAGCTTTTTTTGTATCCGTGTTAATTATCGGTGAATCACCAATTAAAAAATTTGCTTCATAACGATCTCTCAGGTAATTAAACGTTGCTTCTACGACGTCTGGATTAGTATTAATCCCTAGCTTAGGATCCACTTCTCTACCGACATTTGGTTTTAATAAGATTGTCTTTCCAGAGAGGTTCGGAATTTCAATTTTATCAAGAGCGAGATGAACTGCTTTCGAAATATCTATATTACGAGCAACTGAAACTATAGGTTTTTTTTTCTCAACCATTAAATCAGCCTGAGGTATTCGATAATTTTATTCTTCATTAAATCTTTATTAGGTTTTTTATTCAACCACCATTCAAATGCTAATATTCCTTGATTAACGAGCATATCTAGGCCACCCAATGTTTCACATCCTATTTCAGCTGCATCTCTCATCAATCTGGTTTCAAGAGGATTATAAATAACATCGAAAACGTAAAGATCGTTATGAAGTAATTCTTTTGATATAGGAGTTTCATCAACTTTAGGATACATCCCAATTGGTGTCGCATTGATAAGAATATTTACCTTATTAATAATATCTTTAATCGTTTCCTTGTTACTTAATTTTCCTTCAATATCAACTTTCATACTAGATCTGATTTCATTAGCAACTGCTATTGCCCTTTCTTCAATTATATCAGTTAGAACAATTTTATTAGCACTTTCTGCCAAGGTATAAGCTATAGATCTAGAAACACCTCCCGAACCTAAAATAAGTATATTTTTTCCAGAGAATTCGCAACCCTTATCCAAGAGAGATTTCTTAGCTCCACCAGCGTCAGTATTTCTTGCTTTTAGAATCCCATCTTCGTTTTTAATAGTGTTAATAGCACCAATTTTAAGCGCAATTGGATCCACCTCATCAATATACTTAATAACTGCTTTTTTATGAGGAATGGTGACATTCACACCTTTAATTCCGAGTGATTTTATACCATTTATAGCTTCTTTTAGGTTATCTGGATGCACATCAAAAGCTATATATATATAATCAAGTTCAAGCTCTTGAAGAGCTGGATTCCACATTGTAGGAGACATGCTATGTTCAATGGGGTGTCCTATGACACATAAAATCTTGGTATGTGAGGTTATACTTTTTCCAACAGACATCTTGCAAGCAGAAGTTTTAAATTTTATTTAATAATATGTTTAAGAAAAATTGTAATTTATAATTATTTAGCTAATAATAAGCAGAAATATGAGGTAAGTATTGAGTATGGATAAAATGGAATTAAGCACAGGAATAAGCACTTTTCCTATGCCTGCAGCAGTAATATCTGTAGGAATTGGGGATGAGGCTAATTTGATTACTTTAGCTTACGTGGGAAAGGTATGTTCGTCACCTCCAGTCGTGGCTGTTTCTATACAACCACGTCGTCATTCTTATCAATTAATAGAAAAACACAGAGAATTTGTTATTAATTATCCAACTATTAACCAGTTGCGAGAAATGGATTATTGTGGTACAAGATCAGGAAGAGATCTGAATAAATGGGAAGAGTTAAATTTAACAAAAGAAAAAGGATCAGTCGTTCAAGTACCATTAATAAAAGAATTCCCCTGGAATATGGAATGCAAAGTTATACAGAGAACAGAATTAGGAACACACGTTTGCTATTTTGGGGAAGTCGTGGCCGTACATTCTGATTCAAAATTCATTAGAAATAATAATATCGATCCAGACAAAATAGATACTTTTGCCTATGTATCAGGTAATTATATCGGTTTAAAAAAAGGCGCAATAGGAAGACACGGGTTTTCACTGAATTGATTTAGTTATATATAACAAACTCAAATAGAAAGATTATAGAAAAATGACGAAAAATTGCATTGCACTTATAGGATTTATGGCAACGGGTAAAACTTCTGTAGGGAAATATTTAGCAGAATATTTAGGAGACAAATATAAATTCATAGAAACCGATCAAATCATTATTGAAATGGCAGGAAAATCAATTCCAAGAATATTTTCAGAAGATGGGGAGAAAAAATTCAGAGAATATGAAATCGAAGCCTGTAAAAAAGTCTCGAGTTTTGATAATGCAATAATATCATGCGGGGGAGGGGTCGTTTTAAATAAAATAAATATTAAAAATTTAAAAAAAAATTGTTATATTGTTTTATTAGAAGCAACAATAGAGGAAATTTATAGAAGAGCTATAAAAGATGGAAAAGAAACAAGACCTGTCATTGATAAGGAAGATCCTAAAAAAGAAATAGAGGAAGTTCTAAATTATCGAAAATACTTCTATGAAGCGGCAGCAGAAATCAGCATCGAAACAACTGGTAAGGATATAGAAATGATTGTTAGCGAGATTGTTTCAAAAACCCAATTAAAAACCTAAATTTAAATTCATTAAACCTACTAATTATTTATAATATTTTATAAAAGGGTTGAGGTTTTTTACAAATGACTGAAAGTTGGAAAAGAGTTAAATGCCCTCAATGTGGCAATGAAAATCCACGTAAACTTCATGAAGAACCAGATAAGAGTAGTGTATTATACTATTCAATGCAAGGAACTCCCGTGTACAATAAAAAAATCAAATGCGGGGATTGTGGAACTGCATTTGACAAAAATTAAGAATTTAGGGAAAAAATACAGCTTGAATTCTTTTATTTTTTTAATTTTTTTTTTCAATCAAGACAATTTTACTTATCTTCTTGTAAGATGTTTATAGTTTCTCTTATAGTATTAATATCAATTTGTCCTGGTGCTGTTTCCCCTACTAGTGAGCCATAAGTTAAAAATGAACCGTTTAAAACACATAAGATTCTTGAGAAGATACCTAAAGTTCCCATACAAAATGAAATAATATTCAAATTTTTCTTAGTTAGTTCTTTGCATAATTGTAAAGGTATTAGGTTGTCTTCAAAAGTTTGTGCTGTGAAAATCATTTTTAAAATTATTTTTTCTGTTAGTTGTGAATCTAATCCATAATCTTCTCTTAATCTACTTAAAAAATTGTTGATTTGATCAGAAATTACCTCATAAGCGAGTGTTTTCTCAAAATTATGAGATGAAAAAATTAAGTTTACGTCATTTTGTTTAGCTAACTCAATTAATTCACCTAGCATTCTTTTTTCTGTATTCATTTCTATATCCAGATAATTAGGCTGAGAAAGAATTAATGTTTTTAATATTTTAACACGAATTTTCTCCTCTACTTTCATTTGTCCTCCTTCTTCTTGAGCTCTAAACGTAAAGATAACAGGAATTTTAGGGTTAATATTAGCTAACAATGCAGTAGCAAAATCTTGAGTAATTAATTGAATGTCATGGATGTAATCATATCTTAATTCAATTAAATTAGGATTAGATTTTAGCACTTCTGCTATTATTGATTTTAATTCAAGAATATCTGCGGATTTAATCTTTATCGGCACACATATATTATATTTCATAATACAATAATAAAAAATTAGTTGGAAAATTTATTTTACATCCCTATTATTTTCTTTATTTCATCCTTAGAATACTTCAATGTATCAGTAGCATCAACTTTTTTCAATTTACCTTTTTTCTTATAATACTTAATGAGAGGTTTTGCATTTTTTTCATAAGTATCTAATCTGTTCTTCAGAGTTTCTTCAGTATCGTCGCTCCTTTGCTTAAACTCTATTTCAGCTCCACATTCATCACAGATCCATTTATTTTCCTCTTTTTGCACCTTAGGTTGTAGCGTGTATTTATTATATATCTCACCACATTCACTACAGCTGAATCTACCAAGAATTCGCTTTGTTATAATATCTCTGCTGACTTCTAATAAAAGGAAAAAATCTTCTTCAGTCATTTCGCTTAAGGCTTTTGCTTGAGGCATATTACGAGGAAATCCATCGAGAATAAATCCATTTTCCATAACATCCTTCTTATTTAATCTATCTCTTACCATTTCAATAGTTACACCATCTGGCACTAATTCTCCTTTGTCCATATAAGATTTAGCTTTTAGTCCTAAGGGTGTTTCATTTTTAAGATTTTCTCTAAAGATATCTCCAGTGCTAATATGAGCTATTTCTGGTAGGACTTCTTTAATTTGGCCAGAAAATGTACCTTTTCCTGCACCAGGTGGTCCGAACAAAATTAACTTCTTCATATTCATCAAGATATTGATTACTTTATTGTAGAGTATTAAATTTGACATAAATTATAATTATTTTGATAATATTAATTCATTTTAAAATAAATTATCCAGTGAAATAAGAGGTTTCTAATTTTTTTATTAAATACTCTATTTGTCGTTTTTCTCGCAAACTAAATAGAGTGGCATAATTACGTTTTATTGATGAACCGTAATAAGAGTTTCCAAAAAAGGTATTAGATTTATCTATTGCCTCTAGTAATGGCTTTACATTTCCAACATGAAGATATAATGAAATATCATTAATGATCAATATGGGGGTTGGATTGTTCTTATAAAGATGAAGGATTTTTGATGTTTTTTTGAAATTTTCACAAGCAATATGATATAACTCAGTTCTATTACTTGAATTCAGCCGAGGTGGGATAATTTCCCCTTTAAATAAAATATTTTTACATGAATTACATTTTTCATAGAAATCTTGAACTTTTCCTCCAATTTTCAAATTATTTATCGTATTCGATAGTGGGGCAAAATCCAAGATACTAATGTCATTTGGGGATATATTTTCAGACTCTAAAAGAAATTGAATAAATTTTGATGTATAAAATGTCTTCTTGGTATTTGTTTCTCCATATAACAACGTATGGTGACCAATGAGATCATTAAAATCTAAATTTTCGGGAAAAATCATAAAATCAATGATATATGGTCTTACTTTTCAAAAAAATCTTCTCTACTGATATCTGCTTTCCTTAATGCTAAGAGAATTACGAAACCAATAACACAACCAGGAATACAGCTAGCTGCAAATAAACCCCACCAAGTAAATATACCTTCAATTCCTCCTATTGGTGCAATTAACTGAGCTATTGTTCCCCCAATAAAGACTGTTCCAATAGGTTCAAAAAGCGCAGCAAGATCTACATATTTGGGTCTTTCTTTCCATAGATAATAAGCAATAATTCCGACAACAATCGCTCCACTCATCCCTCCATGGAAAGCGTGAATTGAGCCTATTGCTAATGAAAATCGGAGTGCTGCTATTATTGTAGCAGTAATTAATGCATAGATTGGACCAACTAAAACACCCATGATTGCATTTACAACGTGAGCAAAAGGATTAATTTTCGCTCCAAGTATTGTGATATCAGCAAAAGGATTTAAATAACT
>JAHQWY010000332.1 GCA_029856445.1 Promethearchaeia archaeon | reverse complement strand
ATTAGGTTTTTCTTTAAGTTTCTTAAATTTTTCAACAGCAACCTTACCATTAAATGCAGTATCAATGATTTCAAAACCAGTTTCCTTTAAGATTAGAGTATATAACCGTTGTAGGGATTGATCATCATCAACAATAAAAATTTTCACCATGTCAAAACCCTTGATTCATAGAAGAATGATAAACAGCTACGAATTTTTGATCTAAAATTATAAACTGGTTTATACAAATTACAATAGTAAACAAAAAACTACTATTTAAGGTTAAACAAAAAGAAAGATTTCTGTCTATATGATCTCACATGTATCATTCTACTACTTGTTTTTCACATTAAAATCATAAATTATACAGTAATCTTTAAATATGTACAATCGATAATAATTATAATAATGTTCGTTAGACCTCTCTTGAATAAAATACTGTTATTATTATTACTTAGTGTAGTAGTAGTATTATTACTCTAAATCAAGAGAGACGAACCTGATTCTTTTTTTAATATATCTTTTCTCATGGATTTGTTCTCTCTTGAGATCCAGTGAATCTTATTTAAAAAAGAAATGTATGGTTCGCGAACTAAATTGAAAAAACAAAAAGGAGGTGAAATATTGGAAAAAACCGAACAAAAGTTTTCGGAAATATCTCCCCAAGAGAAAAGCGAGATTGATTGGGCTAAATATCTTGATTACACGAGATTTTTCGAACCTGCGGAAATAAATAATATAGCACAGGAGTTCTTTAAAAAAGATTTTTACAAGAAAGAATGAATTTTTTCATTCAAATATATTCTATAATCAAATCTTATTCTTATAATTAAATATTATAATAAATCTTTATAAAAATAATAAATTCTTTAAATTAGTAGATTTATTTCTATAAGTTATTAACTACAAATTTGTATCAAGTTCATAGAAAGACTTAAGGAAAATTACTATGAAGGATTTAATCATAAAAAATGGTCTCGTTTACGATCCTTTGAATGAAATAAATGGTGAAAAAAAAGAAATTCATATTAAGGATGGTATAATCGTAGAAAAAGTTAATGGTGATGCTAAAGTAATCGACGCATCTGGAATGATTGTAATGCCTGGTGGCGTTGATATACACTCACATATTGCTGGAACAAAAGTTAACGCTGGACGTTCATTTCGACCTGATGATAAACTTGAAGAATTTAATGAAAAACGTACTAAATTGACTCGAAGCGGAACAGGTTGGTCGGTTCCATCAACGTGGGTAACAGGATATCGATATGCTAGATTGGGTTATACTACAGTTATTGAGCCTGCAATGCCTTTACTGAAGGCTCGTCATACCCATGAAGAATTTCTAGACACTCCAATTATCGATACTGGTGCGATACCACTTCTTGGAAATAATTGGTTTGTAATGGAATATGTAAAAGATAAGAATTATGAAAAATTGGCCGCTTACATAGCGTGGATTCTGAAAGTTACTAAAGGTTATGGTGTGAAGATTGTAAATCCTGGAGGAGTAGAAAATTGGGCCTGGGGTAAAAATGTTAATTCTTTGGATGACCATGTATTCCATTTCGAGGTTACTCCAAGAGAAATAGTTGAAGGTTTAGCAAAAGTTAATGAAACATTAAAATTACCTCATACAATTCACGTTCATGCTAACAATTTAGGACATCCTGGAAATAAAGAACATACGATTGAAACATTTAAGGCTGTAGAAAAAATTAAACCAAAGAATGGTCGTGATTCGGTATTTCACTTGACCCATTGTCAATTCAATGCTTATGGCGGTACGAATTGGGGTGACTTCGAATCTGGTGCAGCGGATATTGCTGAATACTTGAATTCTCATAAACATATTACCATAGATATGGGTCAAGTTGTATTTGGTAAATCCGCAACCACAACTATGACTGCAGATGGCCCATGGGAATTTGCACTTCACCATCTCGGCGGTACATCTGCTTGGGGTGCAAGACCAGGGATAAAATGGATTAATGGGCAAGTAGAAGGTGAATCTGGCTCTGGTATTGTGCCATATTTCTTCGATCCTAAAGTTGCTGTAAATGCAGTACAATGGGCGATCGGGTTAGAATTAGCTCTGTTAGCTAAGAATCCATGGCAGATTTTCATGACAACTGATCATCCTAATGGAGGTCCCTTCACAAGTTATCCTCAAATTGTTCGTTGGCTCATGGATAAGAAATCCAGAGATGATATACTTTTAAATGTATGCTCTAAGAGAGCAGCTGACAAAACTCAATTAAAGGATATTGACAGAGAGCTTACACTCAATGAAATTTGTATATTAACTAGAGGAGGGACAGCAAAATGTTTAGGGATGACAGACAGAGGGCATTTAGGTACAGGAGCAATTGGAGATATAGCAATCTACAAATTAGATCCAAATAAATCAGACGGGCACAAGATTGAAAAGGCATTTTCTTTAGCTGCATATACTATAAAAGACGGTCAAATCGTTGTAAAGGATGGTGAAATTACGGCAACACCAATGGGAACTACGATTTGCGCAGAAGGCAGAGTAAAAAATGAAATCATGGAAGTAATGCTCCAAGATGTTAAGGCTCATTGGCGTGATCATTATAGTATAAATTTTGCTAATTATGCAGTGCATGATGCTTATGCTCCAAGAGTAAAAATTGTTAATGGAGTATAGATCTTAGCATTATTATTTTTCTCTTCTATTTGAACAAAATCTTAATCATTAACCTCGATTATAGCTACAGGTCTTACCCAAGCGGCACTAGCTTTCAATATCTTGATAGGGAAACAACTAACCTTGAATCCATAGGGGGGTAACTGATCTAGATTCGTTAATTTTTCCATTTGATAATATTCTCTCTCAATACCCGCATAATGCCCTTCCCAAATTAATTTTCTATTCTTTGTCTCACGAAACTCTCGGGCTTGAAAATGAAATGGACGATCCCAACCTGGAGCATCAGTCCCTACAACCTTTATTCCCTGATCAACTAACCAAATTGTTCCTTCCCTTCCTACTCCCGCATAATCAGTCCAGTATTTTAAAGTATCCCAGAATTTATCGGTATCCGTCCGAATTAAGACAATATCCAATGGTTTTAGCTTATATTTTATTTTTTTAAGAGCTTCCTGAATATCCTGTGAATTAATCAATTCTCCTGGTTTTTTATGAGTCATATCTAAGACAACTCCATCATTAAAACAATATTCGATAGGGATCTCATCAATTGTTTTTGATGCTTTTCCTTCACTAATAGGGTGGTAATGCCATGGAGCGTCCATATGTGTACCCATGTGCACTCCTAATGCTAAATAGTCATCAGCCCAAGCTAATCCCTCTGGAAGATCTTCAGCGGATATACCAGGAAAAGAACTTAACATTATTGACACATTTTCTTTATGATCTGCATGTTTAACCTTAGCAGATAGATTTTCTGCAAGATAAGAAAATTCAGGGGGCAAATCACCCAGTCCCTCCTTAATTTCCAAGCTCAAATCAACAAATTTCAACTTTTTTACCATTATTCTTCATCTTTTTTTTAATGCATAAGATAATATAATTTCATTTAAAAAAATTAAAACCTGCATTTCTAAAAGATTGGGATAGTTTTTCATTCATATTTACCATAGCACTTGTAGGATATCGTAATTTGAATAAAAATTGGGCATGATTCTCTATTCCTAGTCTTTTAAGTCTCTTTTTTACAAGTTTTAACCAACGGTGTCCATTTTGTTTACTAGCTTCAATAACCTCTATATAAGCTTTCAAAAAATACTTTTCAGGATCTTCTTCAAATTCTCCATATTTATCTTCATACGATCTATATATTTCAACGTCACTTAATGTTACATATTTTTCTTTATGGGTAATTATATTCCGATTTAATTTTGGAATAGAATTCGGAATAGATTCGGGGTATCCTATACATAGCAACATTATAGGGAGAACTAACTTTGGCATTGAGAAGTTCTCTCTAATTTCATCAACAATGCCTTGAATAGTTCCTACATAAACCGATCCGAGTCCAAAACTTTCTGCAGCAATAACAACGTTTTGA
>JAHQWY010000331.1 GCA_029856445.1 Promethearchaeia archaeon | reverse complement strand
GAAAAGAATATCAAAAAGGGGAAACAATCAGTTTTATTAAGAGTAAAGGACCAATTGGAGCAAAAGCTATTGAGTTAGCGAAACTCCAAGATATTGATATAAAAAAGTATAAAGAACTTTTAATATCTGCGCTGGAACAAGTTTTTGATGCTCTTGGGATAACCTTTGAGGAAGTGAAGGGAATTAAAAAGATGGACGCGTTTTTCTAAATTAATTAAAAAAATAAAAAAGAAAAAATAAAATTTTAATTATTACCTACTTCTTACTGAATTCGTTTGGATTTCCTCCAGTTTCAAGATATTCAGCATATTTTTTTAAACTTTTTAATAGCATCTCTCCTGCCATTCCAAGTATGGGTTCCTGACTTGCATCGTCAAATTCAGCCCATATAGTAGCTTCAATAATATCTCCTCTTGGTTTTAAGACGTATCCTAAACTTGTCATTGGACTACCCTCTTGAGTTGCCGACAAACTTTCAGGAGGATTTGTTTCTATACGAGTTGATGTTATATCACCAACATTCGTTTTAAAAAAATAATTACCTGCTCCTAATTCTTTAACTTCATTAACAACAATATTCCACCTAGGATAGTCGTTGTCATCATCAATAATCTTAAAAATCTTTTCTTGAGAGGCGGAAATATCTACACTTCTTTCTACACGTGGCATAAATAGATCACTTTTTGAATTTCAAAGAAATTTGTTAAAATCTTTAGAACAAGATTATTTATAAAACTTTATGTTTTTATTAAATACCTTTAGAAGAGATAATAAAATGAGACCATTGTCAAGGCACTAAAAATGGGATTCAGAATATTATCGTCAATCTTCTGATTAGAAAAATCGATTATAAAGAATGTTGTTGCCCCTGTGAATGAAATTATGAAAATTTCAAATAGAGTTAGCGAACTTTCAAACAACCATAAAGAAAGGCAAGCTATTATAAAGGAGGTTAAAAATCCTGCAATATAACCTACAATGGTTTTTTCAGAGGATTTAGGAAAATGAACTTTACCAAATCGAAGTCCAAATATAGAGGCAGCACCATCTCCTAATGTTGCAATGAGAGTAGCTGCTACAAAAATACCGAATGGAAAAACAAAAATAGGGGCAAACGATAAAGCAAGTGCTAGTGGTTTTATATAATTGTAATTTTCATTTCGTTTCATAGTCTTTCCTAATATTTTTAAAACATTGTCAGGGATTAAATGAAATAAGTTATGGTTTTCAAATATATAAGATAATCTGATGTAATCTAATGCTCCAAAGATTAGTATACCTGAATAACCTGCTGTTAATATTAAAAATCGACCAAATTGTGGACCTGTAATTCCCCATACCTCACCAGCATTCAATAAACCATCCCATATATAAACGGCAAAAATCCAAAGAAAAATAATGATTCCTGCAGGAAATAAATGTAAAGCTTTTCGGTGAATATCAGTTTTAATTTTTTGAGATATTAGATTGTTCATGTTCTCTTCATTTTCTCGAAACTTATTTAAAAAGTTCTCAATATTTCTTTTTCCCTTAATATCTGGAATATTTCTTTGTACAACTCGGTGTTGATAAAATAGAATCAAGAAAATCAAAAAGGGAGTAAAAATGCAAATAAAAAACATCGAAAGTATTTGAAAAAAACAAAAATTATGATTTCCTATAGATAGATATAAGGGATATATTAAACCTGCGACAATCCATAAGAAGAAAGTTAGAATACAGTTGATAAAATTATGTTCTATAGGAAATTTGTGATTTAGCTTAATAGCATAATATAATAAGCCAGATCCACATGAAATAAAAAGAATTGTTACTGGCAATAATAATATGTTATAAGCCATGATATCTTTTAGTAAAATGCTATTTTAAAAATATCTTTTGAAAAAAATCATTTACCTGAAATATAAAAAAAGAATTGGAGTTAAATCATATGAACTTCTTTTTTCAAATTTTTCTTAATAAACTCCCCTAGTTTTTCAGTTGCTTCCTGACCTTCTGGTCCCCATACAGCAAACATTTGAAACATATGAATCATATCTTCCCATATATCTAAAATAACATCAACTCCAGCTGCTTTTGCTTTTTCTGCAATTCGAGTTGCATCGCTTAGCAAAATTTCTGCACTACCTACTTGTATTAACATAGGTGGCATTCCTTTGAGATCAGCATATAATGGAGAAATATAAGGATTTTTGGGATCATTTTCTCCTACATATAACGAAGATAAAAAGAAAAGGTCGCTAACATTAGCAAGTGGATCTACTTTAGCTTTTGTTCTGATTGATTCACCACTCATAAGTAAATCTGCCCAAGGTGAGAGAATAATTGCTGCGGCAGGTAATGTCATCCTGGTGTCTCTCAAGTACAAAAGCGTTGCGAGTGTTAAACCCCCTCCAGCTGATTCACCTCCGATTATTATATTTTCAGGATAAATTCCTTCACTATCAATTAACCATTTGTAAGCAGCAACAGCATCTTCTAAAGCTGCAGGATAGGGATTTTCAGGTGCTCTACGGTAATCTAATAATAAAACTCGTGAATTTGATACCCGAGAAATCCTTGAACCAAATTCTTTATGTGATTTAATTGAACCCATAACATAACCTCCCCCATGCAAATATAGAACAACAAAATCATCTTCAACTTCAGGTGTGCTTATCCAGGCGGCAGGGACACCATTAATATCAATTTCCTCAATTTTTACATCGTTTGGAATGGGTATCATAGCTTCTAATTGATCAAAATTAGCGCGGTTTTCTTCTACCCTTTTTTTTGTAGCAATTTCTCCTTGTTGGAAAAACATTTTTATAACTCTTTCCATACCTTTGCTAACCATTTGATATTTCCCTCTTTAATATTTCTAAAATAAATTTTAGTAAAAATAATTAGTTATTCTGAGTAAAAAAAGATATCTGAAAAAAAAAGGAATTAAAAAATTATTTAATTTCTGAGAGCTCGATACCTTTAGTCTCCTTAAGAAACAGGTATGCTATAGGAATAACAATAAAATGACCCATAACAAAAATTATAAACGTTGTACCTAAACCTACAAATAAAATAATTACTCCACTTAATATTAATCCCACTGTACCACCAATTCCTCCAATTAAACTCCTAAAACCAATACCAGTTCCTCTTCTATCAGTGGGTAACATTTCTATTGTAAGTAACCTAATAATCCCTATTGCTCCCCAAGTAGATATATGCGTTAAAGAATATCCAAGTAAGACAATATAGAAAGCACTTTCCGTATTATGAGCTCCAAAAACCCAGATTAATACTGATATGGGTGCTAAAGCTGACCATAAATATAATAATGGTTTCCTTCCAATTCGATCTGCCAGAAAACCGTTAATAGCGTACGCAATAATTACCGCGAAAATGACTAAGAAGAATACTAGAGTTATTTGGTCCTGCGTCAAAGTTCCAACATCATCCATATATTTTTCAAATAAACCTATGTATATTCCCGAAATTCCCCGAAGAAAAACTATTAATAATAGGAAGGTATATGAATTGCGACTTTCCGTTTTAAAGATGGAAGCTATATCTTCCTTGAACGATCTTGGTTCTATTGCCCCACTTTCTCTCATCAACTGATATCTCTTCGTCTCTTTTAATGTAAAATAAATGATAATACATAATGGAAAACCGATTATCATGGGAAAAAATGTCATTCCCTGCCAAAATGAATCAGTTTCTTTTATAAAAATAAAACGAGATATTACCATTATAATAGGACCTAATAATCCTGCCATTAAAATAATATTTGAATAATAAGCTCGTTTATTTGGCTTGACTTCTTCGTTGATATAAATCAACCAAATATCACTGCTAAAAAAAAATGATAAGAAAAACACAAAAATCATGTACATAACAAAATTTAGGGAAAGGAACATGCCAAAAGCAGCACACGCCATTCCAAATACCGTTAAACTTAACATTTTCTTTCTACCTAATTTATCAGATAGATAATGACTAAAAAATAAGAAGTACATACCAATAGAAACTGCACCAGATGCAAAAGCCATTATAGAATT
>JAHQWY010000046.1 GCA_029856445.1 Promethearchaeia archaeon | reverse complement strand
GAATTAGGGAAACCAGATTATCAATTTTTGGAGACTTTGGGCGATGCCGTTATCAAAATTGTTTTTATATTGAAATTATATCATCAGGGAATAAAAGATCCTGGTAATATCACAAAAATAAAAGCTTCCTTAGAAAGCGATAAAACTTTAAGAAAAGTTGCTAACAGAATGAATTTACAGAATTTTATATTCAAAACAGAGAAGCAACCAATTAAGAGAACGAGAATTTTAGCTGATGTATTTGAAGCAATATGTGGGGCGATTTTTTTTGATTCCAACTATAATTTTAATTTAGTTGAAGAAAAAATGATTAATCCTTTCTATGAGGACTTCGAAGAAATAATTGAGAATTCGATTCTAAATGAAAAAAATATATTATTAGAGTTCCTTCAGGAAAAATTCAAAACTAGTATAATGATCAAACTTGATTATAAAAAAAGTGGTTATGAACATGAACCAAATTGGATCGCGAAAAATCCACAAATCTTGGAAAGAGAAACAAAAAAAAAATTAGTTAAACTTCCTAAGGATATAATTTCAAATACATTTGGAAATAAAAAAGACGCTGAAAGAGATATCTACGTAAGAATTTTAAATTTCTTAAAGAAGAAAGAAGAATAAAAAACAGTACAACTTCCCGATATTATATTTCAGTAAAGATTTCAATTAGATTTTTGAATATTCTACTGAAATAGAACCCTAACTTTTAAAAAAAGTATTAAATTCACAAATCCGTAGTAGAATGATAATCTGAAAAAGTTTATTTTCGCACTATGATATAATAAAGTTAAAATACACCTTAATAATCTAATAGGCGTTATTAAATGATAAATTTAAAATAAAGAAGAGCAGATTTTATATGCCTAAAACTCCACTTATAAAGAAAACTCCTTTAATGGAAAAATACGAAGAAGAAACTGGAAAGTTAGCTATTTGGAAGGGTGAAGTTTCAAAACAGTTTACAAAATGGAAACAAAAACAGGAGAGGGAGGAAATTAAGAAAGAGAAATTTAATATTATATCTCAGTCTCGGATTGAAAAAAAAAAGATGAAAAGGGAAGCAAAGGAGGATAAAGTCCCTGGAAAAGATTATGAGCACTTAATTGTTGTCGAGAACCTACATAAAACGTATTTATTAGGAACTACTGCTGTAGCTGCATTAAGAGGAGTGGATTTGACGATTGATACAGGAGATTTCGTTGATATAATGGGGCCGAGTGGGAGTGGTAAAACGACTCTTCTAAATTTAATTGGAGGTCTAGATACTCCAACTCGTGGAAAAATCTTTCTAGAAGGTCGTAACATTTCAATGCTTAATGACAATGATTTAGCAGAGATCCGTAGAGAACGTATCGGATTTGTGTTTCAATTCTATAACCTTCTACCCCAAATGACGGCTCTAGAGAACGTAATGGTTCCTCTTCATTTTTCGGGTAATTTAAGTCGTCGAGGAAAAAGAAAAAGAGCTATGGATCTCTTAAGATTAGTAGGTTTGGATGAAAGAGCACACCATACTCCCTCAGAGCTGAGTGGTGGGGAACAACAGAGAGTTGCGATAGCAAGAGCTTTTGCTAATGATCCAGGTGTTGTAATCCTTGATGAGGTCACTGGAGATCTCGATAGTAAGACAGGAATAATGATCCTGAATCTTCTCAGGGATTTAAATAAAAGAGGGGCTACATTTGTAGCGGTAAGTCATGATGCAGCTGTTTCTGAGTTTGCAAATAAAGTACTTCATATGAGAGATGGGAAATTGACGACAGAGGGTGAAATTGGTGGAATGAAAGAGACTAGTATAATGGAATTAAAAAGGAAACAAGAAACCGAGATTAATAAAGAGAAGTGTAAAAGCAAAATATTTCAATTTCTCTTTGCAAACCAAGGTAAAACTAAAATAAAAGTCATGGAAATTAAAAGTAGTATACCAAGCTCCATTATTATGAATTTACCACAACATTTTGAGGATATATTACAAGAAATGATAGAAGAGAACAATCTTGTTGCTAAGATTGATGGAGAATTATTAATATTACAGTAAAGGGTAAGAATAAATTTTTCAAATAAAATCTTAAATAAAAAAGTATCCTATGACGCATTTTAAATTAGTTTTAAAATATGCATTTTTGGATTTAAAAAAACAGAAGATAAGATCTCTACTAGCTATAATCGGAATGCTTATATCGATAGGTTTGCTTACAGTGGTACTTTTTTTAAATGATTCTATATCTTCTAGTTATGTAGATTATCTAACTATTGAGGCAGGGAATCAAGATGCTATAATATCAATAAGACATTATACTGGAGAACCAGAGAACCGATCCTCCTATTTTGAGTTTGAACCACTAATAAATACAATTAAAAACACTACAAATGTAATTGATAGCTTTATTCCAAGAATGGTATTATCTGGAACTTTAAAGGTTTCAAAAGGATTTAACACTACAGAGTTAACTGATGAGGATGAGTGGTGTGTAATATCAGCAATAAACCTTACTTTTGAAAAAGAAATAGGATTTGGTTCATTTGTTAATCCTGATACCAACAGAGTAATGAACCTGGATGAACTACCCATAAATCATTGTGCAATTTACTATGGTTTTAATGATATAATTAGGTATTCAGAAAATGATATCGTTGAAATCAACATGCGATTAATGCATGGAAATATTACCTATATGGTAACTAAAAATTTAACTATTGACGCGATTTTTGATTTCAATTTGAAGTGGCCTAATGAGTATCGAGATAGACATCTTATTGTTGTCGATATAAATACAATATATGAATATTTTGGGGGTGAAGAGTTTAATGGAAGGTGCAGTGAATTAATTCTCACCCTAAAAGAAAGCAACAGTATTTATGATATTAGGAACTTGGAAGGAACTAAGGTTAAGGTAAAAAACATTGCAAGTAATATTCAATTAGCAATTGGAATAAGGGAATATAATATTGACTTACCGAAATTAAGAGTATTAGGTAATGCTGAATTTGTAACAATACTAATTGTTATCGTTTTCATTTTTGTATCAATTATCGCCATGCTTATTTCTGGAGTTTTAATTAATGGGGTATTAAAGACTTCAGTAGAAGAAAGAATCAGAGAATTTGGAATTTTTAGAACTTTAGGTGCAAATAAAAGGCATAATCTTGCCATAGTGTTAATGCAAGGATTTTTGTTATGCAATTTAGGGGCAATATCGGGGATTATTACGGCAAATCTAGTAACTAGGTTTATTATAATACCATTTGCGAATAGAGTAATAGCAGAGTCTATGATAGGTTTCACAAAATTGAGTTTTTCTTTTAGTTTATGGTCAATTTTAATATCCTATATTATGGGGATTGGTGTTGGGATGATTGTTAGTATAGCACCTGCTATAAAAGTGATGCGTCTTCAATTAATTGAATCCATACATCCATATCGTCATGAGGATACATTGTATCGACTTCAAAAGAAATCTACAGTTAATTATAAAATAATCCTAGTAGGTGTTATTTTAGCTTTTAATGGGGGTTTTATTTTTTACATTATTCCTAGAATTTTAATTTCTAATGATTCAACATTATTTGCTGGTGTACTTATAGCAATCTTACTGATATTTAATATTGGTTTAACGTTAGCTGGTTTAGGTCTCATACCTCTAGCGTTAAGGTTTGTAATAGAATTATTCAGACCACTTGCTAGACGTCTGCATAATGTAATCAAAATCTTTGTATTTCGATACCAGAGAAGAAATTCAAGTACTGTAATGATATTTGCATTGTCCTTTTCATTCGTAATTTTTACTTCTACTATAATCAACACATTATCAGCACAATCCACTGCAATGACTCAATTGGAATATGGATCAGATATAGTTATTGAAACTTCTGGGTGGGAAGAACCAGAAGAATTTTTTAGTGGAGATTATGGTGGAGGTGGTCCTTTTTTTCCAACTTCTGATGGAACGCTAACAATCCAAGATTGTAATATCCAACAAGCATCTATTAACATAAATAAAATTATAACAATAGACCTTGAAGAAGAATTACTTTCTATTAATGGGATTGAGAAAGTATCATCAGTAATAGCAAAACCTTATCAAATAACTCAAATCTATTCTGAAGCAGATAAAGAGTTTAGTGTTGAAATAGGAGATTATACTGGATTGAATACTCAAAAGGTAACCTTAATTGGAATTGATCAAGAGTATTTGTATACCGTAAAGAAGAAATATATAGAAATGACTTCAGGAGGTGTAGAAAATGCATTTAACAATCTATTCAATTATGATGATGATTATACATGTATAATTTCTGAATCTATTGCAGTAGATCTTAATTTGAGAGTAGGTGATTCCATTAGAACTTCAATACATAGAGGAGATGAATTAGAAGTTTATAAATTTAAGCTAGTTGGAACTGCAAAAAGTATGCCAGGATTTCTCGCTGAATTTGGTGCTTCAAGGATGCAAGCGGAAAGAGGAGGAGTTTTAATATCCCAAGATACCTATTTAAAAATAATGGATGTTCCTCTTGTACCCTATGTTGATAGGATATTCATTAAATTGCGAGAAGACAAAATAACTTCTGCTTATAATATTGAAAATATTATTAATGAGTTTTATAGAACTGATTATAATTATAACTTGTATAATCTAGAAAGATTAATTACCCAGCAGCAATCTGCATTTTTTGTGTTAGACACGTTATTTACTTTAATAGCATTAACAACTGTATTTATTTGTATTTTTGGGCTACTTTCTTCATCTTACTCAACAATAATAGAACGAAAGAAGGAAATTGGAATTGTTAGAACACTTGGTTTGAAGGGAAGAGAGATTAATCGATTGTTTATCATTGAATCCCTGATAATTATGATAAGTAGTGGAACGATAGGAATTATTGTTGGTTGGCTTTCTGCTTGGATAGTTACTTCTAATTTAAGTGTATTAACTGGTATGCCAGATGTAATTTTTGTACCATGGTTCAATATTGGTTTGATTTATTCATTATCAGTTATTTTAATTTTAATTGGTATGAAAATTCTTTTGCGTAAAGCTCGAAAAATGAAAATTGTTGATATTTATAGGGAGACAATGTAGGAGGCAAAAAATGAAATGAAAAAAACAAGATCAACAATTAGGTTTGTTATTATTATCATTACCTTAATCTCTCCCCTTTATCTAAATCTTCATAAAAATTACCAAAATTTCAGTTTTGAAGAATTTGAAATAGAGAATGAGGAATTAGGGAATATTAGAGTTTCTGATATCGCTGGGACAGATCTTTATGCTGAACAGATCAAAGCTTTCGTTGCGGGTAATAAATCTATAATAAAACAATCTCTATTTACAAATGATACAAATATATTTACTCAATTTGATATAAATGATCCTGCTTTCTATAAATGCAACATATTAATTAGTGCTTCAAATACCATTAATCCAGATATATTTCCAATTCCGCTAACAGAAAGTTTAATTGCAGATCAATTTGCTTCGGGTTTCAATAGATTTATAGGCTTTTTGTATTATGATAAGGAAGTATCTCCGAGCGATGCGAATTCAAGAGCAGAAAGAGCACTTGAGATCATTAAACGAAAATTTCAAATTGACCTTATTCTTGTCGATGTGGAAGAGTATAACTTTTTCCCTTTTGTTGGCGATTATCCTGATTGGAAAATCCTCCTAAATGAGCTTACAACCAACCTTCCAATGGACGGATATTGGAAAGCATTAGATATTTCCCGTTTAACCAGTGATATGTATCTAAATAATCATCATTTCTCAACTACATTTATAATATTAAATTCTTTAGATTTTTTTGAAGGAGATTACGAGATTACTACAACCCAATTAGATTTTAATATTAATACACTTGACTTGTCATTCTTAGAGCAATTGGAAACTGAAGAACTTGTTGATCAACTTAATACTATAATTGAAAATTATGGTGATATTATTAATTCTACGGTCTCTACAGAGGAATTAGAGCAATTTATTGAAGTTTTAGGTTCATTTACTTTATTAAATGATTCCCATTATACTAACTTGGTGATTCAATATGAAGGTATGTCTGAAGGGATATCAAAGACAGGTACAAATCAATGGAAATTTGATTTATGGAAATCTATGGGTTATGAAGGTGAACCTTTAGCACCTAGTGAAAAAATCTATATTGCTCTTATAGGCGCTTTATTAACAGACATTGAAATTAATATTCTATGTACTGAAATTATAGATACTACACAGGTGAATTTTGAATTTTATGATTATCTTTTAGAACAAATAGGGTTAATTTTTTATCTTACTGGTATCGAATTTGACGTCCAAGCCCTTGAAGAATATTCTTTTGAATTATTTTGGGTAAATGAAGAAGGATTTAAACGATCTTTTGTTAAACCCGTAAATCTAAATGAACCCTCAGATATAGTGAACCTTTTCCAGCAATTAGGGTTCAAAGGTTTTTCTTTTATACCTACGGGAATAGTAAATCCTATTGAAAATTTTATTGTTACTTATAATATATCTAATTCAGAACCTAATTTACTTCTTAAAAAAGAACTTATTGGGAAGAATGCTTCTTTTGGAGCATTTCGAGATTTCTCTTATAATATTTCTGCAGAAAATGTTGGGATAAATGCTGCGTGGGGCATATCCACTCCAATTCCTTTAGATCTCAATGATTTCCTTCTATTGTTAACTTTTGGGAGTCAAACTTTAGCAGATCAAATCAAAAATACTATCTGGGATGTAGTAAGAATTGAATATCCAAATCAATATGATTCATTAGAGGATTTTTTTAATTTTGATGAAGATCCTCTTATTTTTTATTTTGATTCATTAGGCACTGGAATTTATGATGCCTTTTTTCCAGATTTCCTGAATTTTTCTAATTTATGGCCATTTAATGATGCGATGGATTACGTGATTGACGTAATTGAAATAGGATATCCTCAATTGATAAACACATTAGCACTTTTGGGTTGGACTACTGATGAAATTAAAGATCTATTTACTAATGAGAATAGCGTCTGGAATGATGAGAATTGGAGATTGGAGCCAAGAGAAATCATTTCTTACGAAATTCAAGATATTTCAATTATTAATATTGATTCTTTTTCTCCTTTTTATAGTAATAATTTTACTACTGATACTGATCCTCAGACACCTGAATTAATCTATGGATCTTCGATTGATGGAACTCTCCCAGAAATGGCATTAAGTAATGATAATGAAAGTTGGATTATTGAATCAGAAGGTATTTTTTTACAACAAAGAATTGAAGCTAATTTTATTTTTAGAAATGATACTTATGTTGATTTTAATAAAAATTCTCTTGAAAAAGTCTCAATTATAATAAATTTTAGTACTTCAGATAATTTAGACGATTTAACTTTTGAAATTTATAATTTTGATGATGAGATATTTCAGGATATGAATGTATATTTAGATTCCATTGATAATAATAGTTGGACATTCTCATTTACTAATAATAATAATAGTTTAGATTGGTTATTTTATCCTTTAGAAATAGAAAATCATACTATGCTCTTCAAAATTAGAGGAATTAATTCAGAAAATTTCACAATATCTATTAATGATCTTGATATGGAATTTTCTACAAGAGATATAAATATAAATGAAGATACGGGTTCCCGAGTTATTTTTGGATCTGCTACAGGTAACGTACAATTTGAAAGACGTTCAAATTCAATAGCTTTAAGCACATTTAATATGGCCTCAATCATCGCTACATCTCAAGTTAATAATTACAGTGTCAGAGAAGGAGATGTTAATACATATATATTACATCTCAAAAATATCGGTTCAGATATTGCGGAGAATATTAGTATCTCTTTGGATATTCCTGGAATAATTAAGAATTCCAACGAATTTTCTCTTGAAAATAGTAATTTAACTTATACTTTTTCAAAACTTGCTCCAAATGAAGAAAAAACATTAAATTTCTCCTTTTACGTACCTAATACTAGATTGATAAGTGACATTTCAATTGTATACAATAATCCTAAAAATGTACAAGGAGGGAATTCCTCCAAAATTGTTTCACTAACAAACGAGGTCTATTTATCAGCACCTTTAGATTATGAAGATAAATTTCCCTTTGTTAGATTAATAAGAATCCTTTCATTCATGAGCGATATAGACACTGATCCGTCAATGTTCAATTTAACATATTTTCTCATTTCTAATAATCCATTAGGAATTAACATTCCTGATTTAAAGATATCTATCATAGATCAAATCGGAGATCTTGAAAGGGTAGATTCAAATGAGTTATATTTTGAAAATATTAGCTCCTTTGAAATAATTACATTTAATATAACATTAAATAAAGTTGGTTGGAAAAGTTATTATTATCCACCAATAAATTACCTTGAAAGCTCTGAAGATAAAACAATCCAAATCGTACGATCTGCCTCAAGTATATTAGGCGTAATTAATTTTACATTATCTAAATACGTAAGTAAGGAACAAATAAAAATAGGAAATGAGATTACAGTATTTATTGAAGTAAAAAATACAGGTACTATTTCAGTAGGGGACATTGTAATTAATGATGTAATTAGTTTTTCCCAATCTGAATTCTCATTAATAAAGGGAAAATTAGTAAATTCTATTACTAATTTAGGGCCAGGAGAAGTTATAACTATAAATTATACGATCAAAGCAAAAAAACAGGGATATATAAATTTGAATCCTGCATATATTAACTTCTATTATTTACATAAATTGGTAGAAACTTCAAATGTAGTTTTAATCAAAATTATCAAATCCCAATTTGATCAATTACTATATGTTTTAATTCCAGGAATTGCGGGAATTTGTATCTTATTGACGTATTTTTTACAAATTTCAAAATATAATAAGAAAAAAAACAAACTAAAAAGAATTGAAAAGTCTCTCTTTGAAATGAGTTCAAGGGAGTCAATTTTAAATGTAGAAAGCACATTAAGAGCTCGATTAAGAACCTTATCAAAACTTGCTAAAGAAAAAAGTGAAGAATAGAGTAGATACTGATGATTGAGAAAAAAAATAAAGCTACATTTGTCTTATTATTCCTATTAGTCACATTTTTCTTTAGTAGTTTGTCTTATTTTAAAATATCTCTTGATTCATCTAATAAGTTTGACTTTGATTCTAATAAAAATGATGTTTTATCTGCAAATAACTTTCAAAAAAATGTTATTATATATTTTAATGAATCTACATACAATACTTCTGTTGTTTCAAGATTCGAATATTTCGGGGGAATAGTTAAAGATCGATGGAATAATTTATTTTCTTCATTTTCTGGCTTTTCTGGAACCTTATCTACAGAACAAAATAAAACTCTATTCCTAAATGAATTTCCTGATGCTCAAATAGAAAATAATGAAATTTTGGAGACTCAAATGAATTACGCTTCTATTCAAGCAGGTGCAATCAATTCAAGTTGGGCTTTAAATGGATATAAAGGAGAAACGAACTGTTCAGTAGTAGTAGTAGATACGGGTATTAATCCAGCGCATGAATTTTTCCCCAATGGTTATAATCCTTCAGATTTAAATGGAGATATTGTTGGTTGGGAGAATTTTGTTAATAATAATCCTATTTCTGATGATAATGGTCATGGAACATACATTTCGTCAATTATTTCTGGAACCGGTAATTATTCATACAACTCATCTAGTCCCATTACAGTGAATATTAAAGGAAATTATTCGCATATTGAATTATTCGAAGAATTTTCCCCTTCAAAAAATTACAGTTTAAAAATATTCTCATTTAATGCTTCGAAACCTTCTTCGGCAATCTTTATTAATTCTTCATGGAGTTGGGAAGTTAGTGGAATAGATGATTTTTGGATTGAATTACATTATGATAATACATTGGTTAGATATTCTCACAATATAAACACAGATTTTGGTTATATTATAAATTATACGCTTCCTCAGGATCAAGTCGGAATTTACGATTTATATATTAAATACCATAAACAACTGCAAAGTAAACCAATTTTCTCACTAAATTCTTCAATTAGATATTATCCTGAATATTACACTGAAGATTACAAATATTTCACGGGAATAGCAAATGGCACAAAATTAGTTTCTTATAAAATACTCAATCAATCTGGAATTGGATACTCTTCTGACTTAATTTCTGCCTTAGCCCATGTTATTAATAACAGAAGTAAATTTCATATAATTAGCGTTTGTTTGAGTATAGGCACATTTGGGGAAGATGTTGGAGCAATTAATAAAGTAATAGATGAAGTTATTAAAAACGGAGTAATTGTAGTTATTGCTGCAGGAAATTCAGGGATTGAGAATTCAGATGCGTTAAATAAATTAGCTACAAATAAAAATGCAATAGTTGTAGGAGCAATTAATGATAAAGATCAGATTACTTCTTATAGTAGTATGGGAAAAACTATTGGAAGTAGCCCTAAACCAGATATCGTTGCCCCGGGTGGTAGTAAATTAGCTGGACATCGTACAATAATTTCAGCTGGGGGAGAATCAGAAGAAATAACAACAAATTATGGTACTTCAATTGCGACTGCAATAGTTTCAGCAGCTATTAATCTATTGATTGAAGCCAAATGGAATAATTGGAATGAGTGGATCCAATTGAATATTACTACAATAGTTAAATATATTAAAGCAATATTATTAATGACTGCTTCAGAAACTAATATGCAAAGGGAAGATGATCCATCAACAATAGAAGATGAGAGTAATTATTCACCCCCATTCTCGTTTTCTCCCCTAACTAATGGATTGAAAGATGTTCATGAAGGATATGGGAGAATTAACATTCAAGCTGCTATTGACGCTCTAACAAAATCTTTTGTCGTTAATACATCAGTAAATGAAAATTTGATTAGTTCTCAAGAGAATCCAAAAGGAACTCACGTATTTGCTCGTCAAATAGAATTATTAGAGGATCAACAATATTTGTTCAATTTATCTATTGCAGATACAGATGCTGATTTTGATATATATTTATTTGCGAATACATCAGATCAATATGGAGAACCAATTTTATTGGGATCTTCAAGGAAATGGTTTACTGATTTTGATTACTTTTACTTTATTCCTAAAGAAAATCAAACTAGTTGCATCCTTACGGTTAAAGCAATTGAAGGTGCTTCAGAATTCACATTAAATGTTTCTGTTGTTGAAAATCTATTCGAGCCAGTACTAAGAGTTCCAGAAATAAATTATTTTGGGGGATCTAGAAACACTACAATAATGGGCTTTCAAGAGTTTATAGGTAGTAATCCAAATAAAAATTACAGCATTGATAGTTATCGATTTTATATTGAATATTATGATAATGATATTTCTAGTGTACCTCCTCAGGAAGTATTTGTATCTATCATGGATATTTCTAAAAATTATACTTTATCACAGTTTAATCCACTAGATACTAATTATAGTAATGGAGCTTTATATATGAGTGATTATATTACATTTCCCAATTCTGGTGTTTTTCAATATTTCTTTATAGCTAGTGATGGGAAATTTACTACAAGATATCCAGAAATTGGCACCCTCAACATTACTATAGAATTTCCTACAGATAGTATTCAGTTTCCTTCTGAACATGATTTCAATGAAGGAATTGGAAACTGGACATATACTGGAACTGGATGGAATTTATTACAACAAACCAATACTAAGGATAATCGATCAAGAGTTTATCAGAATTCATGGAATTCTGTATATTTTGGAACATATCACAGTTTTCCACACAACTACACTTATCAACCAGTTAGATTAAATGAAGATCCTTATCCGAATGGATCTTTAATTAGTCCTTTATATAATTTAACACAACTTAATGAGAATAATACCTTCCCATATGCTAAATTTGGGGTAAGAGTAAGTATCAACTCAGGAGATTTTATTTATTTGCAAATAAATTTAAATTGGACTGGATGGACGACGATAAAAACTTATAATAATGAGGAAAGTGATTGGTTTATAGAAGAAATTAACCTTACAGAATATATAGGAAATTTTATCCAATTCAGATTTGAAACTTATTTAGACGATTATTTTGACCCAATTAATTATAAAGGATTTATCCTAGATTATTTCTCTATAAAAAACTATACTAACATTCACTCACCCATAATCATATTCAATTTAGATGGAAATATCCCAATAACTCATGAATTAAAATTCCATCAGTTTACATTTACGTGTGAATATTATGATTTAGATGATAATTATCCTAAATTTGTATTTATAGAAATGGATAAAAATAATTATACCATGTATAATATTTACGGGGATTGGAATGCAAGTTCTTTCATACCTGGAGATTTTGGTATTCTTTTCAAAAGAACATTAATTCTTGAAGATATTTTGAACCAATCCTTTCGTTTTCATGTTTCAGATGGTAAATTTATCTTCACTTCTATGTGGTATAACGAAAATAATTCACTTTTTCAATTTATTCCGCCTAATCCTTTACAATTCAATATATATCAAGACCAAAAATTTATTGGATATAAATTTTCAAATGATAATTTATCTGATTATTATATCTCTGGATATCCTACACCAAAAGAGTTCAATGCTTGGTTAGGTGGGGATAATACATGGCACCCAATAGTTCGGTTAGGAAAAAATTTAATATATGGAGGTATTGGTCAGAGTTTTGGGAGTATTTTTCAGGGTTATGGAACAGATTGGGATGCAAACTTGATTACTAAACCTTTAAGTTTACAGAGTGAATACAATGTATATCTTGAATATAATTACGAAATTGCTTTACAAAATGAATTTTTTCAACCAGAAGATCAATTAGATAGATGTGTTGTATCAATTTCAAAAGATTTTGGGGAAACATGGTCAATTCTTAAAGAATATACTTATGAAAGTGAATCTCTTTCAGGAAGTGAAAAGATTGATATTACTCAATATTCTGAAAATGATGTAATGATTAAATTTGCGTTAAGTTCAAATAATGTTATTATGGGATTAGGATATGGTTGGTTATTAAGTGATATTTATATTGGTTATGATAATACTACGGATTTTATAGCACCAAAAATTGAAATACTCAGCCCTCTAAATGAAGCAACAATTAAGGCAGTAATTTTGATTAAGGCAAATATATCAGACAATGTTGAATTAGACGAATCAAGAATTTATGTGTTTCTAAATGAAAAAAGTGTTGATAGAACGAAATTGGAATTTAATAGTACCACAAATATTTTAGAGTTCACATGGAATACGAAGAAGTATAATGATGGAACATATGAAATTAAAGTTGTGGCTTATGATAAATCAGGAAATTTCGCAGAAAGCGTAATCCATGTTAAAGTAAATAATTTTAAATGGTGGAATACATGGGCACCATATATTATTTTAATTACTTGTGTTGTAATTCTAGGGATAATGTTATATTTATTTGCTGAGAAGAAAGGAAAATATTTGATTAGAAAGATAATAGATACTCGAGCAGAAAAGATTAGGTTGAGCGAAATTGATAAAGATCAGACTATTAAGAGAATAGAACTTATTGAGAAAGAAGAAGAAAGAAGAAGACCATTAACAGTGTATTGTAAATTTTGTCATTCTTGGTTTTTTACTGAAAAATTTGACATTTTTTGTCCAAATTGTGATCATGACCAAATTTTCGCTGCATATTCCTGCGAAAATTGTGGAAAATGGTATCTAAAGGGAGAGCCAAGTGAAAATTATTATTGTAAGAGAAAAACATGTGAAGGAGTTAGATTGATTAGAAGAGAAAGAGATGAAATTCAAGATATTCTAGCTCAAAAAGGTAGAGTTCTAAGAAAATTTGAAAAAAAAAGAAAAAAATTCAGTATTTTGGATATTGAATAAATTAATAAATCTAAATATAATAACTGTGAAAATTGCATGGACATAAGAACCTTCTTATATAGATTGCAAAAGCGCCTAAATCTACAATTTTTCAAGCATTCATGGCTTGATTTAAAGCGCGATAAAGCAAAAGCAATATTTGGAGTATCTGGAATTGCAATTTCATTATTTTTATTAACTGTTATAGGAATGCTAAATGATACAGTTAATTATAACTATCTATTATATGTAACTTCAACTACAGGTAAAACTGATATTATGATCACGAAAACTATTAAGACAGATTTAACCTTTAATCCTTTTTACGATGAAAAAATAATTGAAAATGATCTTAATGATATTGAAGACGTGGAGGATTTTTTCCCCCGCATTATGATGTTAGTTAAAACTTCTTCTGATCATATTAATACAAGTGGATATCTTCAGTTATATGGGATCGATTTTGAAAAAGAAACTACTAGCGGCAATATAGGAAATTTAATAATTGCCGATTCTGATGGCGAAGAAACAGGTGAAATTTATGATGATGAACCAAACATGGGTGAATGTGTCATTTTATGGAATGTAGCAGAGATTTTGAACATCACACGTGGAGATCATCTTTATCTTGAGTATCAAGGAGAACAATTAAATTTAACCGTTGTTGAAATTTGTCTTCAAGATTTAAAATTTATGCAATTTGAAAATGCCTTAATCTTGGTTAATTTACAAGAAGCACAATCTTTTTTAAATAAGCATAATCAAATTAATTTCATTGTGGGAACTATCAAGAATCCAAAAAGGATTTATGATGCAAGTAATATAGATCGAACTACTCGTAGATTACGTAAAATAGCTGCTAGAATTCAAGATATTCTGGATATTAATGAATATACTATAACTCTTCCTAAGTTAGAAGAACTTCAGGGAGGAGAATTTCTTCTAATGACTGTTACAATAATTTTTTGGTTTATCATACTCCTTTCAATGCTTATTACCGCAATTTTAATCCATAGTATTCTTTCCACTTCTGTAGAAGAAAGAGTTCGGGAGTTTGGGATTATACGGGTTGTGGGTGGTAAAAAATGGTATACACTAAAAATGGTTTTATTTGAAGGATTGATGTTAGGTTTTATAGGTTCAGTAATAGGTATGATTTTGGGTGTTTCTTTAATCATTCCAATAGCAAAAAGCTTTTTTAAGCTTTATAATTTTCAATTTACTTTTTCTGAAGTAGATTGGGTAATAAAACCACAAACTATTTATATGACTTTCGGAATTGGAACTTTGGTTTCATTAGGGGTTGCTTTATTACCTGCTATAAAAACTGCAAAGATAGATTTGATAAAATCAATAACTCCTTTTAGACAAGAGGAAGAGGGGTGGGAAATCAAAAAAGAAGGGAGTGTTAATATAAAGAGTTTTCTGGTAGGAATTGCAATAGCTACAATTGGAATGATCGTTTTTATTTTGATTCCTAATATCTTTGTTACGGGTGATTTTATGCTAACCTCGTCATTATTCGTTGGTTTATTAGCTGCAATCCTAATAGGACTAGTTTTTGCTTCTATAGGAATAATCCCTTTAATTCAAAAAATCTTTCTAGGAACTATTTCTCCCTTTATTAAAAAATATAAAAATATTATTGGAATCTCTTTAAAAAGATATAGAAGGCGTAATACAAGTACTGTTCTTATGTTTGCTATTAGCTTTTCATTTATTTTTTTCATCACAAGTGTAACAGAGATGGAATCTGAAAATCTTGCATTAAATTTAAAATTTCAATATGGTTCCGATTTAGTATTATTAAATCAGGAATTATATGATGAACAGAGCGCCTTAACTCTAGAAATGGTCGATGAAATTAAGACTTTATCTGGAGTTGATAAAGTTGCTATGTCGCTTCATAATACATTTGATCTTCAGGCTACCTTAGCAGCATTCTTCGAAATCAGTGAAGGTCAAGTTGGTTTTAGCGGAGGAGGTACAGAAGAGGTCTTGATGGACCTTTTTGAATTTTATACTGCCCAAGAAGAAATAAAAATTAGAACGACAGCCGGAGATCTTATGGATTT
>JAHQWY010000330.1 GCA_029856445.1 Promethearchaeia archaeon | reverse complement strand
TTATAGCGATATAATGACCTATGAAATCTTTAAAGGAGCAGATCTTATTCAATCTGGAACTATGGGTACTGAAAGTCGCTATATAGGAACTCACTATTCACTCATCGATACAAAAGAATTAGAAAGCGATATCACATATCTAATATTTATTTCAGCTCAAAAATCTGGCTATTCAATTCCTCAAGATTTACTCCTCCAATTGAACATACTAAAAAATAATTTAATCTTAAATCAATCAGAAAATGATGATTCAATCCCCTCAGTTTATTGGTCAGATAATATTGATTTATCGGTAAAAGCTTATGGGGAAATTTCTGAAAGTTTTACTAATGAAATAGCAATATTTCAAAATATGGATCATAGTTTCAAGTTCTTTTTATCTAATATTAATACTAATTGGAATTTGACACAGATTACCTTCAATATTTATAATATCTCGTGGAATGTCAATGCCTCTGATATTTATTTGTCAATAGTAGATCCCTATGGAATAAATAGAATATTTAATACGTCGAATCATGCAGGATGGGATTATAATCTTGGTATCTGGACAGGAATCACCATAGATTTGAATAAAAGAAGCCCAACTGGGGATAACAGCTTTGAATTTATCATTAATGGAACGTTTGATGGCACTATAGATGTCATTACTGAAGCGTCCTTTATTAGAAACAATATTAATGTTCAATATTATCAATACAATGTTTCAGATTCTATCTCAATTTTATCTGCTTCTGAAGGGTGGGCCATGAAAAATGTCAGTTTTATAATTCAAAATTGCTATAACATCTCTAGTTGGGAAAAAGTAGATTTAACTCCTCTTACCAATTTAAATATAACCACCCTTGATGGTTTTAGCTATTCTCTTCGTTCTGGAGATGCTAATGGAAGTGGAGAATCAATCATAGACGACAGAATTATTTATCCCGTTGATAATCAATTCCTATTTAATGTTGAAAGCGATCCAAATATTATGTTTGATGTCATAATTAAGGCAGAATTTGTTCAAATTTTTTACCAAAATCAATATTTAGAAATATTAAATAGATCAAGCATAATACAGAACATCCCTCATGGAGGAAGTTATCAATTGAGTTTAACTGATAATGATTGGGAAGAAAGTTATATAGAGCTACTAGTTGATAACATAAATAATGGTACTCAATACTTCACTCCTTCTCAACTTGCCATGAATATTACAATTGGAAGTCAGACATACTCAATTAAAAATACTTTTCTAGGGCAAGGCAGCTTCTCATTGATTAATTTTAATAAAGATATTTTATACAATGCTATTATACATACTAATCAGCAGGTAAATTTTACTCTTTCTCTTAAAGTGAGTTATTTCAGAACGGCGGTTTTTGAAACATTAGGATCTGTTACATACGTTATAAGGGATTCTCCAGACATTTATGGTACAGTCGAATATTATCCAGATTTAAGATACTATTTGCAAACAATTGATACTTCTTTTATAGATGCTGGTTATTATACTGTTAGATTTGAAATTAATAACGAAAACTATAATTTAGCGGTCAAGGACCTGGATTTCTTTGTTATGAAACGTTTAACTTTTGTAAACGGCGAGGCAACAATAGCTAAATTGGTTGAATTTATGTATGTTAAAGATTCTATTAATTTTACATTTCTATACACTGATGCGCTGACAGGGGTAAGAATTACAGATTTAAAAACCCAGAATTATATGTGGGAGAAATATGATATTAATGGAAATGTTACTGCTAATGGTGAGGGAACGCTAATTCAAACTTTTGATGATTCTCTTGTCTTGGATTTTGATTCTGAAATCAGAACTGTTGGAGATTATCTATTAATTATTACTTTAGAGAAGGATAACTATGAATATAAAAATGCAATAATTCGCTTGGCCATCAACAAGCGAGAGCTAGATTATTCCTTAGGAGATGTTTTTAAGAATTACCAAACTAGTGTTGTTCATGGAAAAATAGTTCAAATAGAAATAAATTTAACTGATCCTACGAGGGGAGGGATACCTCTTCTAAATGCGTCTGTGTTATTAACAATAGGTGGTATTGAATATAAATTTACCGAGTTAGCTAATGGAACTTACATGCTTGAATTCTCAACTAGAAATGTAAAAGCTTTTTTCAGTTCCAAAACTATTAGAGGTATCATTAATATCTCGCGAGAAGATTACTTTTCAGAAGAGTTTTTTATTACAATTGTAGTTAAAATGGAAGAAATTTTCCCTGGTATGCCAACTTTTTATTTCTTAATTATAATATTTAGTATTCTGGGGATTTTAGGAAGTATAATTGGTTATAGAGTATATAAATATGCAACAATTCCTACTTTCGTTAAAAATGTAAGAGAAATGAAGAAATTAATAAAAAAAGAGGAAGATATCTCAAAATCCTTATTATATTCCTCTAAAGAAGTTTTTATTGGAGAACGGGTGAGAGATAAATGGAGTTCCATCGGACTTTCACTAGAAGAGATCTTAGGATTTGAAATGAAAAAGAGTAAGAAAATCTATGAACCAAAACGTATTAAACCTGAGAAAATCCATGATCTGAAACCACTGGGAATAATCTTGATGAAATGGGATGAGAGAATTGGAACAGAAATTTTAACTAAATACCCTTCAGATATTAATATTGAAGATAAAACAATGATGCAGGTTTATAGTACTCACGAGTACAGCGGAGAAAAAGGAGTAATAAATCTAACTGTTGGTTCAATGAATATACTATCATATTATACAGGTCCAGAATCAGGTTATTACATTGTACTATTTCTGAAATTAGAAGATGATCCTGATATGTATGAAGGAGCAATGGCAAATGTTTCACGAATAATCTTGCAAAACCTCGAAGAAGACACATATCTCCAGATGATACCTTCTATTTTTCAGCGATTATCGGTTTATCCCTCTCTTAATTATGAACAAATTCTTATCTCTTATCTTGAAGACGAAATCAAACGAATGATTATAAACATTTTAAGAGATTTTGGGGTCATCACTAAATCAGAATTGGTAATTTGGGTGAAGGACAAAAAAGTCGGAGAAACCATAGACTTAGAAGCAGTTTTAGCCGATCTTATTAAAGGTGAAATAATTAAAGTAGCTTCAGTAAAGGGAATTCCCTCGGAAGTAATCTTTCTTACAAAAGATATTTTTATGTTGAGAGTGCCCCCTGATATCTTATTTAAAAATCCCGAGGCTCACGGCTTACCACCCCAATTTTCCAGGATCTATCGAGAGGACGTTCAGAAATTCTTCAATGGATATTATCCAAACGAAGATGATAATCTTAAGCTTCTTGATGTATTAATCGACCCTGAAATATATCAAACATTACAATTGTTAAGAAAAGCTATAGCAACGATGGAAGATTTTGATAAATTGAAAAATAAAGGTGTAAGTGATATTTATAGTGTATTGAAGAAGTTATATGATACACAAATGATAAAAGTCTTTAAAGATGAGAATGGAGTAGAATATTATACCCTCATTACAGATTTTTATATAAGTGCTATATTTCCTAAATACATATTAAACGTTATTGAAGTAATAAACCAACAAAAATCTAAATCTGACAAGGTATTAATTCAGTACCTTAATATACTTGAAGAGACCTATTTAAATCTGAAATCAGAAAAATAAGGAATAGAATCAATAGTACAAACTAATTTTTTTTTTTTTCTCCATGAATGCTTCCTATAGAAATAAATATTCAAATTGACATATAATGGTTTAAAGTAGTTCATTTAAATCGCAAATTAAGGGTCTAAAATGACAATTAATACAAAACATATCCAAAATTTAAAAAAACGGACCAAAATTTTATGCATCTTGCTATTTTTAATAATTATACCAATGATAATTAATCAATTTTTTCTAAACATTAATATTAATAGAATTAAGACAAATAAGGATATTTGGGAAAAAGATCAAGATGGGAATAATTTAAAAAATTCTTCAGTTCATCCACCTAATGCAGATGATTTCAAATATTATAAAATTATAACAATTAATCATTCAAAAGTTTCTGGGACAGGAAATCT
>JAHQWY010000329.1 GCA_029856445.1 Promethearchaeia archaeon | reverse complement strand
ATTTATTTAGAAGTTGCTGCTAAACAAACCAATGAAATTTATAAAGCATTTGAACAATTAACTAAAAGAATTCTAAGCTCTGAAATACCAATATAATTTTAACAACAAGTAAAATCTAAAAAAATATATTTTTCAATACCAAATAGTACCAAGCACTAAAAAATCCAAAAAAATATTAAAAATTATGAGATAGTTAATAGAATTTATAGGAGAGTTGAGGAGATAATCAGTTATGGTGTCTGAATCATTAATATCTTACTGGTTAGATGTTCGCGAATTTAGATTACATCTGAAAAAAATAGTCATACCGTTTAAAGTAATCTTTAGTTCAAAGGAGGACTATCTCAATAGCAACCAGTCTGGTGAAATGCCTACACTTAAAGTAGAAATTTAAGTATTAATCTTTAGGTAAGGAGTTGGGTTTTTGAAGAGAAGAAGAAATCATAATTTAATTAATCTAATAAAATTTGAAAGATCTCTGATATTATTGTTAATTATAACGATAATATGCTTTAACTTAATTCCATTAATTTCTACTAAAACAAAACTTTTTCAAAATTTGAAGACAACAGAGGATCTAAAGTTTCCTAAATCTTCAAACCCGGAGGGTGGAGGTTATATAATGAACTATAATGCCTCCTATTCTTGGATTGAGATTTCTACTTCAGGTACACTTATGAACATCTCTAATAAGAATGATGGTTATGATGCAATCCATTTTAATACTGAAGGTTGGAATTTTACGTATTATGAAACAGAATATAATACTATCTATATTAGTAGTAACGGTTGGATGAGTTTTACTAATCTAGGGAACACAAAATCAATGTGCTCTCCAATACCAGATTTAAGCCTTGAAAATGTAGATTGTGTCTCTTTACTTTGCATGGATTTAGACCCAGTTAATGGTGGAGAGATTTACTATGAATTTTTCAATGCTACGCCTTATAAATATTTACTAATAGAATATCATAATGTCTTCAGTAATGACGATAATTATATTGGGTCTTTTCAAGTCATTTTTAATCAATCGGGGAAAATTAAATTTCAATATCAAAATATTGATTATTTAAGTCAATTTGATGCTATTGTGGGATTAGATCATGGAGATCTAACAAATTATAACTATTTTTTAGGTATTAATCAAAATAATTTACCTTATATGACCAAAGCTGTCGAATTTACTTATAATGAGATATCAGAAATAGAATATTCTCTTAATGCTAAAGTAAATGAGGAATATACCTGGATTGTAACAGAAATTGATAATTATCTGATGGATGAGATTTTTGGTTCAAACTGGGAACTAACTTATGGAATGTTTTCTGATCCTAAAAAATTTAATAAATTTAAAATTAATATAACTCAAATAATCGAAAATTCAACTCACTGGGAAATTAATTATTCCATCTGGAATTGGACATATAAAGATAATAGTTTTAACAGTACTCCTGATGGAAATGATCTCACAACATTCCTTAAAGAGCCGTTAAATTACACAGATCCTCATAATTTAACTTACATATTTCCATTAATAATCCCAACTCCTATATTTCATTATCTTAATAGGTCTAATCTAGCTGAATCCTATTCAAAAATATATAGTTTTGACAGTGGGGGTGATTATGTAGTATTAGGAGATTCAATAATGTCTACAACCATGATAGATGGAGATATTATTCAATTTGGAAGAAATGCATATTATAATAAATATGGGTTGCTTGATTGGATGAATTTCTATTACACAAATCAATCTTGGGAGAATAATGACAAAAAATCAATTTTTTCAATTTATAATTTTTATGAATCACCTAAACCCTCTTATATAAAAGTAAATGAATCTGACATTTATGATTATGGTGTTTTTTACAGTGAGCGAAATGCTCCAATAATTCCTCTAAGAAATTATAGTAATCTACCAAACAAATTCAGTATAAAAATAGATTTTATTGGGGGTCTTGATCCCTATCTCAATCGAACATTCCTTAGTATTAACAATTCCGAGGCTGCTTTTGCAATAAATCCTTTTTCAGATGAACAAAATCCTAATAATTATTATTTACCAGAAAATTTAACTAGATTTACCATATTAAAAAGAATTGTATTACCCGCTGATGTTAATTGGTCTTATCTCGATTTTGTTCGCTCAGACTTGATTTCTATACCAAATGGATTCATTATAAGTTTGGATATAATGAATAATATTTTAGAATTTGAATATCAATATACATTAAATGGAATGTTAAATATTTACTCAGAGTATAATAATGGAAAAGAATATTTTAGTGTACGACTCAATGATTTTGATTATGAAATTGATGACTCTAATCCAATAATTAATATTCTAAAACCTCAGAATAACCAAACTTTTGGAAGAAATGCTCCTTCATATAATATTTCCATTATCGAACCTAATTTAGATAAAATTTGGTATAGCTTAGATGGTGGAATTACAAATATTACTATAACAAGTTTGAATGGTACAATTAATCAAACAATATGGGATTCGGCACCTCAAGGTATTATAACTATAAGATTCTTTGCTAATGATACTAATGGATATTATAGTTATAAAGATGTCATTGTAAATAAAAGGATATCACCTGTTATTAATAGAAAATTTTTGATAATCTTTATTTTTGCATTAGTAATCGGTTCGGCAATTACAGTGTCAGCAATTTCGTTTAATTATTATCAGAAAGAATATAAAGTTAAAAAAAGAGAAGTACCTGCAATTTTAAATAAGTATGATGAAAATAATCAAATTATCATTACAACTAAATCTGAAGAAATTCTAAATAATTTAACAAATAGAAAGTTATTACTTGATATCCTTGGAGATCAAAGCTTTGCTTTTAATAAATCTATAGTAGATAAAATAAAGTTAACTACGGTAACTAGTGAATTTTTAAGAAAAGTTGATATTTTAGGATTTGATGAGAATGAGAAAAAAGAATTCTTGCGAGAAATGTTAGCCTTATCTCCAAAGGAAAGGGAAGAAATATTTTCAAATATCCTCTCAAGAGAAAGCGTTAAAACAGAACAATCTTCAAAGGATATAATAAAGAATTTAGTTAATAAAGATTTAATACTTCAAATTTTTGATGAAAATATTACCGACAAAAGAAGAAATCTATTAGAAAAAATAGAGTTAACAACAGTTTCAGTAAAATTTTTAAATAAGGTTGATGCATTAGGGTTAAAGGGAAATAATAAGATCAATTTTATTAGAGAAATGCTTGCTTTATCACCAAAAGAGAGAGAAGAAATTATAAACAACATTTTAAACAAAAAAGCAAATAAAAATAGTTAAAATTATACAAATAAGCTATGAAAATGGCAGAATTAATTGCCAACAATGAACAAATTGTCTTAGAAGTAATTAATGAGTATTTAGACAAGAATAGGCACTTTTCTATAAATGATATTCTTCCTTTTATAACTTCAAGATTTGCAAAATCAGGGATTAATCTCAATATAAATGGCATTAGAACGATTTTAAGATTATTGGTAGAGAAAAACATAATAGTTGAGGGTTCAAAACTTACTAAAGATGATATTTTATCAAATATTAACAGGAACAAAATTTATAATTATATTTGTGAAAATCCGGGAATTCACTTTAATAAAATAGTATCTAGCTTGAATTTAAATATTCCTGTAGTAGAGTGGCATTTGAATATGTTAATCAAATTTATGTATATAGAAAAAGAAAAAATTGATAATTTAGATACGTATTTTAATATAAATGTAAAGTCTGAAGATAGAATGCTAATTTTTTTGACATCGAATGATAATTATAGAAGAGTAATTGATTTTATTCGAGAAAATCAAGAAGGTACTTCAAAGCATCAAATTTCAGAACAATTAAATATGCACTCAACAACAGTAAATAAATATATTGCTAGGCTTCTTGAATATAGGATAATAACTAAAAAATCTTTACCAAATAAAACACTATTTTTTCTAAATCAAGTATATAATGATAGCTTTAAAAAAAAATTTTAAAATTTTAATATCAAATTGTACTCATAATATAGAATTATATCCGATTCTTTTTTTTCATGAGAAAA